>JBBQQP010000053.1:0-14159 GCA_038215675.1 Chitinophagales bacterium
GTGAGTTTTGAAGAAGTGTATGACTTATTTGCAATACGCATCATCGTTGATTCGCCTTATGAAAATGAAAAGGGCGACTGCTGGAAAGTGTACAGCATTATTACCGACGAGTACAACCCGTCTCCCGAAAGACTGAGAGACTGGCTGAGTAATCCGAAAAGTAACGGCTACGAAGCGTTGCACACTACTGTGATGGGCCCACAGGGTAAGTGGGTGGAAGTGCAGATACGCACCAAACGTATGAATGAAATTGCTGAAAAAGGGTTGGCAGCTCACTGGAAATATAAAGAAGGTACAACAGATGAAAGCCGTTTTGATAAATGGTTTCACCAGATAAGAGAGGCACTTCATAACCAGGATTCCAATTCGATTGATTTTCTGCAGGATTTTAAGACCTCCTTCCTGGCGGAGGAAATATACGTGTACACACCTAAAGGCGACGTGAAAATGTTGCCGATTGGAGCTACTGCACTCGACTTTGCTTTTGGGGTACATACTGCAGTTGGCAGCAAATGTATTGGTGCCAAAGTAAACCACAAACTGGTGCCTATTGGGCATAAATTGCGCAGCGGAGATCAGATTGAAATTATAACCAGTGCCAAGCAGAAACCCAACCATGAGTGGCTAAACCTTGTGGTAACCAGTAAGGCAAAACAAAAAATCAAGGATACTTTAAAAGAAGAAAAGCGAAAAGTTGCAGAAGATGGAAAATATATGCTGCAAAAAAAGCTGGATGCAATTGGTGGTATGATGACTCAGCATAACCTGGAAGAACTGGCTACTTATTATAAAGTGAATTCGTCGCTTGATTTATTGTATGAAATTGCCACTAAAAAAATTGATTTAAAAGAAATCAAGGAGTTCACGGCATCGGGCGATCGGTTATATCCCCCTAAGCCGATAAAGGTAGAAGTAGAAGAGAAAAGTGATAGCGATGTCAGCGTAAAGCATTATGATAAGAAAGATACTGAGCTCATTATTTTTGGAGAAAGCAGCGACCGGATTATGTACACACTGGCCAATTGCTGTAAGCCTATACCTGGTGATGATGTGTTTGGATTTGTTACCACTGGTGAAGGACTAAAAATACATCGTACAAATTGTCCGAATGCTGCCAGGCTAATGTCGAATTACGGACATCGGGTGGTTAAAACGAAGTGGGCCAAAAACAAGGAGATTTCCTTTCTTACCGGGTTAAAAATTATTGGATTGGATGATGTGGGTGTGATTCATAAAATTACCAATCTGCTAAGTGGTGAATTGAAGTTTAATATTTCAGCAATGACAATGGAAGCAAAGGATGGGCTGTTTGTGGGAAATTTTAAAATATTTGTTCATGATAAGGAAGAGCTGGATGAACTTTGCAACAGGTTGCTTGAATTACCTGGCATTGAAAAAGTAGACCGCTTTGACACTGAATAAAGCGGTAAACCTGTTCAGTCATTCATTCCTTTTAAAGAAAACCAAAATGTTTCTGTCATAGTTTTTAAATCAATTTTAATTAAGTTCTTGAAAATTTAATTTCTCTTATATTTATTAGTATAAAATTGTTTTTGTTTTAAAAAATTCGGATTTTTATCTTTCAACAAAAAAAACAATATAATATGCAAGAGTTAATAGCACGCCTAACTGAAAATGCAGGCATCAGTACTGATCAGGCCAATAAAGCTTTGGAAACTATGAAAGATTTTGTAAAGGAAAAATTTCCAATGATGGCAGGTGCAGTAGATAATTTGTTTGGCTCTGCTCCGGAAACAACCAGCACGATCGGTGCAACCGACGCAATACCTGACCCCGCTACTCCAAAAGCTGCTGAAGCTAACATCCTGGATAAAATCAGCGATGTAATACCAGGCGAAGCTGGTCAGAAAGTGGAAGACTTTGCAAAAAACGCTACCATCAAAGCAGCTGAGGTTTTTGAAGATGTAAAAGAAAAGCTGAGCGGTCTGTTTGGCGATGATAAAAAGTAATAAAAGCGGAATAGATTTTTCGGAATGGATGGATGCTCCACTTCAAATTTTTTACTCCAAAAAGAATAAAGGCTATTTCAGTTAAACTGAAATAGCCTTTATTCTTTTATTAATCTGTAGGGTTTAGTCACTCCTCAACCGCATCACGCTATCGCAACACCTCCCTGGCAATAACAATCTTTTGTATTTCACTCGTTCCTTCGCCTATCGTACAAAGCTTACTATCCCTGTAAAATTTCTCTACCGGAAAGTCTTTCGTATAACCGTATCCTCCAAATATTTGCACCGCATCTGTGCTCACTTTTACGGCTACCTCACTTGCATAATATTTTGCCATCGCCGCTTCTTTGGTCATTGGCAATCCTTTCATTTTTAGATCACAGGCCTGGTTGATCAATAATTCGCAGACTGCAATTTCGGTAGCCATATCCGCAAGTTTGAAACTGATGCCCTGGAAATTGGCTATTGGCTGGTCAAATTGATACCGCTCTTTGGCGTATTTTACCGATGCCTCGTAAGCACCTTTGGCTATGCCAAGACTCAACGCCGCAATGGAGATTCTTCCACCGTCCAATACTTTCATGGATTGTTTAAAACCTTCGCCAACTGATCCCATTCTGTTGGTATCAGGTATCCTGCAATTATCAAAAATCATTTCAGCGGTTTCGCTGGCCCGCATGCCCAATTTGTTTTCTTTTTTTCCGGCGCTAAATCCTGATGTACCACGCTCCACTATAAAGGCAGTTGAGTTATCCTTTGTTCTGGGTTCGCCGGTGCGGCAAATTACTACAGCTACATCACCACTTTTCCCATGAGTTATCCAGTTTTTTGTACCATTCAATATCCATTCATCCCCATCTTTTACGGCGGTTGTTTTCATATTGCCTGCATCGCTGCCGGTATTGGGTTCTGTTAATCCCCAGGCACCTAAAAATTCAGCCGTCGCCAACTTGGGCAAATATTTATTCTTTTGTTCCTCACTACCAAAAGCCAGGATATGGCCGGTGCAAAGTGAGTTGTGTGCAGCCAGTGACAAGCCGATGCCACCGCATACTTTGGCGATTTCCTGTATCACAGCATTGTATTCAGAGTAACCGAATCCGGAACCGCCATATTTTTCCGGAACCAATAAACCCATCATACCCAGCTTGCCCAGTTCTTTAAATATATGCAATGGAAATTCCTGGCTTTCATCCCAATCCATCATATTTGGTTTGATGTACTGCAATGCAAAGTCCCTCGCAGTTTCTGCTACATGTTTTGTAAGTTCACTTTCCTGAAAATTCATACTGATGAAGATTAATAGGAGTGCAAAATAAAACAAATTAAAATACTAACGGTTGTTAGTTTAAGGCCTGCCTTAAAAAGTATTTGAAATTGATTGCGTTTTTTAATCAACGGTTAAATAGGGAGCCATTTTTGCAAACGCATCATCCGTAACGGTCATGATTTTTTTTATATCTGAAATGATTTTAAAATTTCCATGCTGGGCACGGTATTGAACAATTGCATTGGCAATAGGGTATCGAATATAAGGATGCGATTTCATTGCGTCAATGCTTGCGTTATTAATATTGATACGCCTGATTTCAGTAGCATCTATGGTTAGGCGATTTTTTATTTTCTGAAACGTAGAATCGGGCAGACCAAAGGTTTCACCTATTTGATCCACCTTATGAAAGCCGCCAAGCTTATCCCTGAAATTGATGATTCGCTGAGATAGTTTGCTGCCAATACCCGGCAAAGCAATGAATGCAGCAGTATCTGCCAAATTAATATCAACGAATAAAATGGTCTTTTTAAAATCTTTCTTCTCCGTTATTTTTTCTGCTGCTTCATACACTGGTTTATTGAACTTAATCTGAACATACGGCATTAGTCGATCTACTTCATCGGGATGCAGTCCCCATATTTTACCGATGTCTTCTTTCTTATAAAACTTACCGCCCTTTGATAAATAATTTTGAATGGTTGCAATGGTTTTATCCCGTAGTCCTAATTTTTTCCATTCGGAAGTGGTGGCAGTATTTGGATCAAAATAAAACAATTCGCCTTTTGATTGACGGCTTTCATAAAGGCTGGCAGCAGCTGGAGTATATTTTTTATAATTACGATTATTAGGGTACCTGTTTTCAAAAGAGTCGGTGCTATCTGCTTGTTTTATTTTAAGCGAATCAATCGCTTTTTCAAAACTGCTATGGTCGTAAATGGTGGGTGTTATAAAAAAGGGAAATAAAAAAGGAAGGGCAGTAAAGAAAGCAACCAGCCCAAGTACAACGAAGGTGCCAATCCGTTGTTTTTTAGAAAAACTAAAGTAGTCGGCTATGAATTGTTTCCACATACATGCATGGATTAGCTACCAAAATAATAACTAAACCTTGCATTCGCAATAGGCGGTAGAGAATAATATTAATTTACTGCAATCTTTTTGGAAGTTGTGAATGGTGAATGTTGAATGATGAAAAGTGAGATATAAAAGGTGAAAAGTTGGCCATTCACAATTGCCAATTCACTATTTAATCAACCACTACCTGCATTCCATCATAAGCCAGTTGAATTCCAGGTGTTAGTGTAGGATTTATTTCTTCGTGTTTACCTAACTGGTGACTGATATGTGTAAAATAGGCATTCGGTACTTGTAATTCATTTACCAATTCAACTGCTTCATTCAGGGTGAAGTGCGATAGATGTTTCTTATGGCGGAGTGCATTTAAAACGATCCATTCGCTTCCTTTAATTTTCTCTTTTTCTGCGTCATCAATCCGGTTGGCATCAGTAATGTAGGTGAAGTTGCCCAATCGATAACCAAAAACCGGCATGTGCAAATGCCAGACTAAAATAGGGATTACCGGAATATCTCCAATTGTAAATGGCAACAGATCGATGATATTAAGGTTGATTTCAGGAATGCCCGGGTATTTTTTGTCTGTGAAGATGTAATAAAATTCCCTTTTCAATGCTTCTTCGGTTAAAGTATTGGCATATACCTCCATTGGATTACCGGACAGAAAAGTAAATGCTTTGATATCGTCAAGGCCGGCAATATGATCCTTATGTGGATGCGTGAACAACACCGCATCCAGTTTGGTTACCTTCTCCCGAAGCATCTGGTATCTGAAATCCGGCGTGGTGTCTATTACAAATGAAGTGGTGGTACTTTCCACTAAAATGCTGCTGCGCAGGCGATTGTCTTTTTTATCGGTAGAAATACATACGGGACACTGACAGGCTACCATTGGAACTCCGCTGCTGGTTCCGGTTCCTAGAAATGTTATTTTTAAAGGTGGGCATTGCACGCCGCAAAATTAGGCATTTGGTAATGATCAAACCGAATTGAAATGAAATCTTTCAGAGTAAATACGACAAAATCATTCTGAAGAGGCCGTCAAGTAAATGTCGAATGAATATAAAAATGGTGGGCCGGATCATTTTGCATTCGCAACGGACATCACTTCATCGTACATTTTCTGGCTTTCGTGTGTAAGAGAATCTACATGAATATCCAATTGCGGCATTAAGTCAACCAGGGTATTTATTCTACCTTCTGTTGGTAAAAATTTATTGAGCACTACCACTCTTTTAGCCTGCAAAATACAGTAACCGCTTTGGAAATTACCTCTTTCGTACCGGATAACGTATCCACATTCCTCGGCTACTTTTTCTATTTTGTCTAATATGTTTTGCGTGTATTTCATAATCCCTCAATTTGCGTTAAACCCCGGAAAGGGCTTTTGGCGCTTGTAAATTCGATGCAACTTCCCACAATTGGTTAGTAAATTAAAAAAACGTTTTCAACAATCGTTGATAAATAAAAAGTCCCCGGAAGCCCCCAACCCCGCTAGCCAGCGGGGAACTTTGGACAATAATAGCTCCATACCTTTTCCCTGGAACATAAAAGCTACATCTTACGTAGAAAACAGCGTTGACTTGAAAGGTAAGCCCCTTTAGGGGTTTGGGGCTTTTATTTATTTATTTGTCATCCTGATAATCGGCACAATCATCTCCTCCAGGCTTACGCCCCCATGCTGAAAGGTATTTTTATAATAGTTTACAAAATGATTGTAATTGTTAGGATAACAAAGAAACATATCTCCCTTGGCAAAAATAAAGGAAGAGTTGATTGTGGGTACCGGCAACCCAGCCTCTTTC
Organism: Chitinophagales bacterium; assembly: GCA_038215675.1. Taxonomy (GTDB): domain Bacteria; phylum Bacteroidota; class Bacteroidia; order Chitinophagales; family Chitinophagaceae; genus Ferruginibacter. Next base: position 6,120 of record JBBQQP010000053.1, read on the forward strand.
GGATTTTTGAATGCCAGCACATCTTTAGGCTCGTAGTTTAAATTACGACCATGTTTATAACGGAGGTTGGCAGTGGTTTGTTTATCGCCAATTACTTTAGCAGACGTTTTCACTCTTACACTTCCATGATCTGTTCCAACAATCACTGTCACTTTTTTATCGGCAATTTTTTTTAATGCCTGGTGCAATGGAGAATGCTCAAACCAGCTTTCTGTTATGCTGCGATAACTGGTTTCATCACTGGCCAGTTCTTTTAGTACTTCCATTTCAGTACGGGCATGGCTTAACATATCTACAAAATTGTACACAATCACATTGATGTCGTTTTGTAGCATATTGTGGATATTGTCTACCAGCTTCTGTCCATCGTGGTTATTGGTGATTTTTGTATAGGAATATTTCAAATCGCCTTTTCCCATTTTTTTAAGCTGGGTTTTGAAAAAATCTTCTTCAAACATATTCTTTCCGCCTTCCTCATCATCGTTTTTCCATTGGTTGGGAAATTGTTTTTCAATCTCTATTGGCATCATGCCGGCAAAAATTGCATTTCTTGCATACTGGGTAGCTGTGGGCAATATGCTGTAAAATGTTTCTTCTTCCTGTATTCTAAAACTGTTGGCAAAAATGGGCTGTATGGTTTTCCACTGATCAAAGCGCAGGTTATCAATCAGAACAAAAAATAACGGCGTGCCTTTTTCGAGGTGAGGAAATACTTTAAACTTCATCAGGTTATGACTCATGATGGGAGCCGCGTTGCTTTTTTCGCCTACCCACGATGCATAGTTCCGGGAAATAAATTTAAAGAACTCTGTATTGGCTTCTGATTTTTGTGACTGAAAAACTTCCTGCATTTCCGGGCTGTCGCTCTTTTTCATTTCAAGTTCCCAATACACCAGTTTTCTATAAATTTCCATCCACTGGTTATAATCCGGATTGTCGTTGAGGGCCATAAACAAACTGCGGAATTCCTGTTGGTAAGCCGAAGTTGTTTTTTCAGCCACCAATCTTTTATTATCAATCAGTTTTTTTAAACTCAGCCATACCTGGTTGGGATTAACGGGCTTTATCAGGTAATCGCTTATTTGTGATCCAATGGCTTCATCCATCAGGTTTTCTGCTTCATTTTTGGTAATTAAAACCACCGGAAGATTACTATTTACTTCCTTTATTTGCTGCAGGGTTTGCAGGCCGGTAATACCAGGCATGCTTTCATCCATCAAAACCACGTCTACGATGTTCTTTTTTACATATTCCACTGCATCAAAACCATTGGTTTTGGTTTGCACTTCATAGCCTTTGTTTTCTAAAAAAAGTATTTGTGATGTAAGGCTTTCAATCTCATCATCAACCCAAAGTATTTTTGATATGCTCATATAAACGAATTAAAAATTATGAATAAAGAATGAGGTATAAATTCAGGGAATGCTTGGATAAGTAAGACTTCAATTGTTACAAATTTAATTTTTTAACAGGATGCTAATCAGCAATATTTAGCTTTGTGCATCTTTTAACAAAAAATCTGGTCTGATTGAAGGTACACACATTCATCATATACAATCAGCATTTAATAACCAGGAAGTGCAAACCAACACAATCAACCCATAAACCCCGAACGATTATATGCCAGCCCGAAAAATAATCAATGATCCGGTGTACGGTTTTATCACGATCGATGATGAACTGATTTTTGATATCATCGCACATCCTTTTTACCAGCGGCTTCGTCGCATTCACCAAATGGCCATGGCGGTGCTGGTTTATCCCGGAGCAGTTCATACAAGGCTGCACCATTCTTTGGGGGCCTATCATTTAATGCGAAGTGCATTGCATGAGTTAAGAAATAAAGGAGTTGAAATAACAAACGAGGAAGATCAGGCAGCCAAAATAGCTATTTTGTTACATGATATCGGCCACGGGCCTTTTAGTCATGCTCTTGAAAATGTGTTGATTGAAGGCCTGCATCATGAAGCGATCTCTCTGCTGCTGATGAAAGAATTGAACAAACAATTTGATGGACGTTTGCAAATGGCGCTGGATATTTTTACCAATCAATATCCAAAAAAATTCTTACACCAGTTGGTCAGCGGACAACTAGACGTAGACAGGATGGATTACCTGACTAGGGATAGTTTTTTTTCCGGGGTGAGTGAGGGAGTAATTGGATACGACCGCATTATAAAAATGCTGACTGTACACCAGGGTAAACTGATGGTGGAAGAGAAAGGGATTTACTCTATCGAAAAATTTTTAGTATCCCGCCGTTTGATGTACTGGCAGGTTTACCTGCATAAAACCGTGGTTTGTGCGGAGCAAATGCTGAAACGAATCATCAGAAGAGCAAAGTTTATTAAGGCACCTGCAGCCTTACCGTTGCACCAGTTTATCAATGAGCCTGTTGATACGGTAACACTGGAGCAATTTTGTACCCTGGATGATTATGATGTAGTGTCGGCCATTAAGGGTTGGTGTTCGCATGAAGACAAAATATTATCTTTCTTATGCAATGGTATCATCAACCGGAATTTATTAAAAGTAAAATATACTACAGAACCAGCGTCTCACCTTACGCTGGCATCAAAAATGCAGGAAGCCATGGAGAAAATGAATATAAGTGAAGCGGATGCAGAATGGCTTGTATTTACGGGTGAAGCATCGGGCAGTACTTACAATTTTGAAGATGAACGCATTAATATTTTATTTAAAGATGGAGAAGTAAAAGATATATCTGAAGTGGATGACGCCCTTATCAATCAAAAGCTAAGCGGCACAATTAAAAAATATTACTTTTGTTATCTAAAATAAACGTTGCCGGGCAGCTTAAGACCGATAACGAAAGCAGGTAAATAATAGTTGAAGGTAAATCAGCCCAATAATAAAAATTATGCAATTTTCCGCAGCTCAAATAGCACTGATGATCAATGGAAGGGTAGAAGGTAGTGCTGATGCCCTGGTAGCTTCGTTTGGTAAAATCGAGGAAGCCAAATCGGGTCAGCTTGCTTTTTTGGCCAACCCAAAATATGAGGAATACCTTTACACTACGGAAGCCTCTGTAATAATTGTTAACGAATCACAGGAATTAAAACATCCGTTTGAGGGTACGTTGATCCGGGTTTTGGATGCGTACACTGCCTTTGCTATTCTGCTGGATAAATATCAGCAAATTCAAAATCAGCAATTGATTGGTGTGCAGCAACCTGCTTATATTGATGCAACTTCCAAACTTGGAAATAGTGTTTTCATTGGTGCCTTCGCCTACATAGGTGCCAATGCAGTGATTGCTGACGGGGCTAAAATTTTTCCCCATGCCTATATTGGAAACAATGTGTTGGTGGGGGAAAATACGATTGTACATCCCGGCGTAAAAATTTACCATGGTTGTATCATTGGTAAAAATGTAGTGATACATGCCGGAACAGTAATTGGCGGCGATGGTTTTGGCTTTGCACCACAGGCAGATGGCAGTTATAAAAAAGTACCGCAGATCGGCAATGTAATCATAGAAGACAATGTGGAAATTGGTTCCAATACCACTATCGACCGGGGAACGATGGGAAGCACATTGATTAAATCAGGTGCCAAGCTCGATAATCTGTTGCAGATAGCGCACAACGTAGAGATTGGTTGCAATTCGGTGATAGCTGCTCAGGCTGGTATCAGCGGTAGTACAAAAGTTGGCAATAATGTGATGATCGGTGGACAGGTGGGTATTGTTGGGCACCTGGTAATTGCTGATGGCAGTAAGATCAACGCACAAAGTGGTGTAAGTAAATCTATTAAAAAGCCAAATACAGCCGTGTCAGGATCTCCTGCATTTGATTATACTGCAGCGCTTAGAAGCCAGGCGGTGGCCCGGAAATTGCCCGATTTGGAAAAAAGGATACAGGAACTGGAAGAAATAATAAAAGAAATGCGGGAAAGAGTAAGTTAAGATATACACTCCCTTTTGTCAGCTACTTTATCTTTCCCCTATATCATATTGATTTTTGTACATCGACTTTAAAAGTCACTCCAGCGATATATTGTAATGCTTTCGGCATCTTCATTCCAAGTATCAATAAAGATAAATGCCCGTGTTATTAAATTGCGGGATTAGAAACTCATTCCTACCTAAACGACAAGATTTATTTATTCCTTGATTTATCTGCTTCACTTATTGCCATATTTTAAACTTGATAGTTGATTTCTAAAACCAGATAGCTAAAATTTCGCCCGCATACATTAATAGCAACCGCATAAAAATTTAAATATCTTTGCCAAAATTTTTCAAAAAAGTATGGACGCAAATTTTAATCCTGATAAACAACATACATTAATTTCAGAAGTAAAGATATCGGGCACCGGTCTTCATACGGGTATCAATGTAGATATGACGCTTAAACCAGCTAACCCGGGCTTTGGCTTTCAGTTTCAGCGGGTTGATCTTCCTGGAATGCCCATCATTAAAGCCGATTGCGACCTGGTAACAGATACCTCACGGGGAACTACACTAGAGTTGGGCAATGTGAAAGTGAGCACAGTGGAGCATATACTGGCGGCATTGGTTGGTCTTGGGGTAGATAATTGCCTGATTGAAGTGAATGGTCCTGAAATTCCAATTATAGATGGCAGCAGCGAACCATTCGTAGAAATTATTGAAGAAGTGGGAGTGATTGAGCAGGACGCTGCAAAAGCATGGTACACCATTGATACGAATATATCCTACTACGATGAAGAAAAAAGGGTGGAAATGACAGCCTTGCCTTCTACTAATTATAAGATTACCACACTGATTGATTTTAATTCTCCGGTGCTGGGTACACAACACGCCAGCTTGAAAAGAATGGCAGATTTTAAAAAGGAAATAGCCCCTTGCCGCACTTTTTGTTTTTTACACGAACTACAGGCACTGCTTGACAATAACCTGATAAAGGGAGGAGATATCAACAACGCAATTGTGGTGGTAGATAAGCCGATTTCCGAAGTAGAAATGAGTAAGCTCGCAGTAGCTTTTGGTAAGGAAAAAATGGAAGTGAAAAGTGAAGGATATTTAAATAATCTTGAATTGCGTTTTCCGAACGAACCCGCCAGGCATAAGCTGCTTGACATTGTAGGTGACCTTGCTTTAATTGGGTATGCAGTAAAAGGACATATTATTGCCAATCGGCCGGGACACAGCAGCAACGTGGCTTTTGCAAAAAAAATAAAACAGTATATAAAAAAGAACAAGCATACCAAGGATATTCCCATTTACGACCCAAACCAGCCACCAATTTACTCCTTACAACAAATTGAGGCTACATTGCCGCATCGGTATCCATTTTTGTTGGTAGATAAAATCATTGACCTGAACGACAAGGTTATTGTTGGTATTAAAAATGTGACCTTCAATGAATTCTTTTTTCAGGGCCATTTTCCGGGAAACCCTGTAATGCCGGGCGTTTTACAAGTGGAAGCGTTGGCACAAACAGGCGGTATACTTTGTATCAATGCCATGCCTGAAGGCCAGTATGATACTTATTTTATAAAAATCGAAAACTGTAAGTTCAAGCAAAAAGTAGTGCCGGGTGATACCATGATTTTAAGAATGGAACTGATAGAGCCCATTCGGAGGGGAATTTGTGTAATGCGTGGCAGCGTATATGTAGGTAATAAGCTTTGTACAGAAGGAGACTTAACGGCACAGTTGGTTAAAAGAAATTAGTTAATGTGCTGATTAGCCAATGTGCTAATGGGCCATCATTCTAAAAAATAGTTCGAAATTCATCATTAACTTTAACCCCAAAAAATTAGCTAATTGGCACATTAGCTAATCAGCTAATTAAAAGATGATTCATCCACACACTTATATCCATCCCAACGCAAAGCTTGCTACCAATGTAAAAGTTGATCCGTTTAGTGTGATTCACCCAAATGTAGAAATTGGTGAAGGCACCTGGATTGGCAGTAATGTAACCATCATGGAAGGCGCAAGGATCGGCAAAAACTGCCGTATTTTTCCCGGTGCTGTAATTGCCGCGATACCACAGGATCTGAAATTTGACAACGAAGTAACTACCGTTGATATTGGTGATAATACCACCATTCGTGAATTTGTAACCATTAACCGGGGCAGCAAAGATCGGTGGATCACCAAAGTCGGAAACAATTGCCTGATAATGGCATATTGCCATATTGCGCATGATTGCGAAGTAGGCAACAATTGCATAATGAGCAATAATACACAGATGGCGGGACATGTGAAAGTGGGCGACTTTTCGATATTGGGTGGAATGTGTGCCGTTCACCAGTTCGTACAAATTGGTCAGCATGCATTTGTAAGTGGCGGTAGCCTTGTAAGTAAGGATGTACCGCCCTATATCAAAGCCGGCAGAACCCCGCTTAGTTATGCGGGGGTTAACTCAGTTGGTTTAAAACGCCGGGGATTTTCATTGGATAGGATCAACCAGATATTGGATATTTACCGCATCATTTACAATAAGGCCATGAATACTTCGCAGGCTTTAAATTACATTGAAGAGGAGTTGCCGGCAACAGATGAGAGAGATGAAATCGTAACATTTATACGGGAAAGCGGCCGGGGAATCATCAAACGTTTTACAAAAGGAAGCATGGATGATGAATAACTGGCAGGCAGTATCTACTAGCTTTCGTATAAGAATGATCTTACTTTTAAGCATACTATTTACATTTAAATATAACTTCCAGGCTCCTCACATATTGAAAGGTAGCAGTGGGATTTCAAATGCAACTCAAGCTAGCCAATACCGGTAAACGTTACAACAGGGAATGGATATTCCGCCACTTCGACTATGAATTCCTGGCAGGTAAAAAATATGCCATTACTGGTTCCAATGGCTCAGGAAAGTCTACTTTATTGCAGGTAATAGCTGGTTCGCTTACGCACAATGAAGGAACGGTACAGCTAACCGTCGAAGATAAATTAGTGATCGAAGAAAAGTGCTTTCATTATATTGCAATAGCTGCCCCTTACCTGGAATTGATTGAAGAAATGACAGGTAATGAGTTCCTCAGTTTTCATCACCAGTTTAAATCCTTGCTTGGATCCAGGGAAGAAATCCTCAGTACCATCAGCCTCGAAAAAGCCGCCAACAAACAGATACGATATTATAGCAGCGGGATGAAACAACGCCTTAAACTGGCGCAGGCATTCTTTAGTGATACGCCTATTTTACTATTGGATGAACCTACAACAAATTTGGATGCTGATGGAATTGCATTGTACCAGCAACTAATTGCCCGTCACACAACAAACAAACTGGTCATTATTAGTAGCAACGACTTACAGGAATATAATTTTTGTGAAGAGGTGGTTGAAATTGGGAGATACAAATAAAATCCATCTATTTATAACTGCTTTCCTGGGAGAACGGACCAACGTTTTATAAATTGAGATAAATGTGGAAACAAAAAGAGATTATTTTTTGTCACAATCAGTAGTAGAAAACAACACGGTGATTGTAACCGGGGTAAGCGGTACTACTCAATTAAAAAAAGTTTTTGGAATAAGGGAATTTGATTACCCTGATTACAATGAAATGTGAGGCTCCCTTCGATCAATATCGTATTTAGCTTTTGCCTGCCGGAATAGAATGTAACCTCAGATAATGCCTATTGGATATTGCAACCCTCGTTTCACATTATGCTATTTTAAAAATTTAATTGATTTTCGTTTTAAACACCCGAAGCCTTTAACTTGCAATTCTAAATAATAATGTTTTGATAAGGATTACTCAATTTAAAGTACTTGTATTTGCCTGCCTGTTTTCGTTGACACCATTTTTCTGCTACCCGCAAAACTTCGATATCAACTTGTTAAAATCAATCAATCAAACCGGAAGTAATTTTAAAGATGATTATTCCAATGCTGTCAGTAATACGGTAAAGATTTACAGCCTTGCAGCGCCCACAGGTATTTTTGTAGCAGGCTTATTAAAGCATGATAAAAAGCTTCAAAAGGATGGTGCCTTTATGATGGCGGGTTTTATTGGATCAACAATTGTTACCCAGGGAATGAAAAGAATTATCAAACGGGACAGGCCA
>JBBQQP010000054.1:0-13657 GCA_038215675.1 Chitinophagales bacterium
CCCGGGAAAAACAGCAATTTTTTTTTAAGCAAAAGTTAAACAGGCTAATTAACTGGCTTTCAAAATTAGGTTATCAATTAATCTTACTTCATTTAAAAAGGCTGCAATCAAAGCTACCATGCTGGTCTTTCCATCCCATTCATGAATGATATCAAGATTGTCTGCCGATGCTATTTCCACATAATCAACATTGAATCCTTTTATTGCGAGCTTTACTTTTACTGTTTCCTTCAGCTCATCAATGTTTCCTTTTTTTAACGTGTCTTCAATAAAAAGGAGCGCTTCATAAATAGCAGGTGCAGTTGCTCTTTCATTTTCGTTTAACCGGATGTTTCGGCTGCTCATTGCCAGGCCATCTGCCTCCCGTTTGGTGGCACAAATCACCGTTTCTGTATTGATATGATAATCAGCTATCATTTTTTTTAAAACCATGCATTGTTGAAAATCCTTTTGTCCGAGGTATAGCCTGTCGGGTATCACTATTTCAAGCAGGCGATGTACCACCTGGCATACTCCCTGAAAATGACCTGGTCGGAACTTACCTTCTAATATAGTTTCTAAATATCCTAGTTGATAGGTCATCGAACGGTTGACACCAAATGGGTAAATCGTATTCACCGTAGGCAAAAACAGCACATCACATCCTGCCTTTTCCAAACTGAATATGTCGTTCTCAATAGTCGCTGGATATTTTTCGAAATCCTTAGGATCATTGAATTGGGTCGGGTTTACAAAAATACTACAGACTACCAAATCGTTTTCAAGCCGTGCATTTTTTATAAGTCCGATGTGACCTGGATGCAGGGCCCCCATGGTAGGTACAAAACCTGTTGCAATTTTTTCGTTCTTTTTCTGCGATAGATAGGGATGTAGGTCTTCAGGTAGTTTAAATATTATCATTCTATAACTGGTTATGCATCAAATGTAGGTGTATATTGATTGTAAGAAAATTATTGTAGCTTTGCACCCCTTAAAGGGAATACACGAGGACTCACTAATCAATTGCAAATGTCTACAAAAAAAAGAATTTTATTTATTGCCAACGAAATGTCACCTTATGTTGAACTTACAGAGTTTGCAGAGATCATTAACAAACTTGCAATAAAATCAAATGATAGTGGAATGGAAGTAAGGTGCATAATGCCTCGCTTTGGTATTATTAATGAAAGAAGACATCGTTTGCATGAAGTTGTGCGTTTGTCAGGTATTAATGTATCGATTGATGGTGACGATTATCCACTTGTGATTAAAGTGGCTTCTTTGCCCAATGCGAGGTTACAGGTCTATTTTCTGGACAATGAAGATTTCTTCAGACGCAAATCTATTTTTACAGACGAAAATGAAATATGGTACGATGACAATGGTTTAAGAACTGCATTGTTTTGCAAGGGTGCGCTAGAAACTGTTCGTAAATTTGGCTGGCCTCCGGATATCATCCATTGCAGCGGATGGATGACTGGTTTAATCCCAATGTTTATAAAAACAGCCTACAAAAAAGAACCGGTTTTTAGTAATTGTAAAGTTGTATACACAATCGGGGAAAATACTTTTACTGAAAAGCTGGATGCAGACTTTCTGAAATTGATAGCCATCAATGATAACGTTACCAAAAAAGAAATTGATTTTTTTAAAGATATTGATAACACTGCGATGTTTAGAGGTGGTGCTGCTTATGCGGATGCTGTTACTTTTGGTGCTGCCAATGTAGATAAAAAACTGCTCGATGAATTTAGTAAAGTAAAGGGTAAAAAAACGCTGCCTTTCAATGAAGAAAGTGATTTAACAGACTATTTACAATTATATAGCGACCTTGCCAAGTAGTAAATAAAACCAACCGAAATTTCCTAAATTCTGTTTTTGTGCAAAGAAAATCTTTACGTTTATTTTTAGCCGGACTGGCGTGTGTTTACTTATTTATTTTGGGTTGTAATAAAATTGACACTACAGAGCTTGGTGCTGATTTGATCCCGGCTGTTGACAATGTTTTTACATTTGCCGATACCTTCTATATTAATGCAGCAAGGGAGCAAATTATTGATACTACCAGGCTTGCACGAAATGAAAATCATGTATTGGGAAGTATTAATAATGACCCTGTTTTTGGCAAAACAAAGGCGGATATATTTCTACAGCTTAAGCCTTCTTTTTTTCCTTTCTACTTCGGAAAAGCAAAAGATACAATCAATGCTTCGCTCAATCCTGCTACCCATTATGATTCAGTCTTTCTTTGCCTTTCTTATAAGGGGTTTTATGGTGATACAACCAAAGCTCAACATTTAAAAGTGTATCAGTTGGCTGAAAATACAAGTAATTTTGCAGACAACGTTTCACACCTACTCAATTTTCAACCCAATCAGTCTTATCTTGGTAATTTGTTAGGTGAAGCAACCGTTAGCCAGCCTGAACTTAAAAATTATACATTTTTAAAAACCAGTTTGAAGGATTCGGTTAACAGGCAAATTCGCATCAAATTAAGTACAGCATTTTTAAATGCGTTGGTTAGCAGGGATTCTGCACAAAATAGTTCCAATAATGTTTTTTACAGCGATTCTCTTTTTAAGGATACGTATAAGGGATTCGCAGTTGTTGCGGATGGAGGGCCTGCTGCCAATGGTTTATTCTACATTGGTTTGACAGATCCTGCTACACGACTTGAAGTTCATTATGTAGCAGTAAATGCTAACAAGCTCGATACTTCATTTGCATCATTACCTGTATCCGTTGGATCTTTCGCGGCAGTAAGCGCTTCAGCAAATGCTAATTATCTTGTAAGGGATACCAGCGCCTCTGAGTTTCCAAATTCTTCAAACCCAACTGCTTTGTATCTTCAAACTGCACCTGGATCTGCAATTAGTTTTAAAATACCACAACTTGCTTTATTGTCCAACAGGATCATCCATCGTGCAGAAATATTTTTAGAACAGATACCTGGTAGTGCACAAAATAATGTATTAGCTGCGCCACAGTATTTATACCTTGATTTAATTGATACTGGCAATACTAAAAAGTATAAGCCTTTATATTTTGATCTTAGTCCGAATGAATTTTACTTTCCGGATAACCCAAACTTATTCTATCCTTCGCAGGGAATCGATCAAGATTACTACGGTGGGTTTGAACGGAAATTATCAGATGCATTTGGTACCAGATCTTATTACACTTTTAACCTAACCAGGTATGTTCAAAATCTTGTAACGAAGCGTGAATCCAATTATTCCTTCAGGGTTTATGCGCCTTATAATTTATATTACTACGGTTTTAAATTAAACTATAAAAATAATCTTGCTTACGGAAGGGTAAAAATTGGAAACGGTAATAATTCCAACTTCCGGTTACGAATGCGGATTGTTTATTCAAACATATAACCTAAGAATTATTGACAAAGCCTCCCTAATTTATGGAGGCTTTGCTAATCACATTGCTACCCCTATCTTTGCACCTCAAAATTTAAAACTATATGCCTTATTTGTTTACCTCAGAATCCGTTAGTGAAGGGCACCCGGATAAAGTAGCTGATCAGATTAGTGACGCTTTAATTGATAATTTTCTGGCCTTTGATGCCAATAGTAAGGTAGCCTGTGAAACATTGGTAACTACCGGACAGGTAGTACTTGCAGGTGAAGTTAAAAGTAAGGCATACCTGGACGTACAGGAAATTGCACGTGGTGTTATCCGCAAGATTGGATACACAAAAAGTGAATATATGTTCGAAGCCAACTCGTGCGGTATCCTTTCCGCAATTCACGAACAATCTGCAGATATTAACCAAGGCGTAGATAGAAACAAAAAGGAAGAACAGGGTGCTGGCGACCAGGGGATGATGTTTGGCTATGCAACCAATGAAACAGAAAATTATATGCCACTGGCATTGGATCTGGCTCATTTTCTTTTGATTGAACTGGCAGCTATCCGAAGGGAAAATAAAGAAATTAAATATTTACGTCCGGATGCAAAAAGCCAGGTTACTTTGGAATATGACGATAACAACCGACCGGTTCGTATAGACGCAATTGTTGTTTCTACCCAGCATGATGATTTTGGAAAAGAAGAGACAATGCTTGCTAAAATCAAGAAAGATATTGTCAATATTTTAATACCAAGAGTAGTTGCGAAATATCCTAAATATGAGCATTTATTCAATAATAAGATTAAGTATCACATTAACCCAACAGGAAAGTTTGTAATTGGTGGGCCACACGGTGATACCGGTTTAACAGGTCGTAAAATTATTGTAGATACCTATGGTGGAAAAGGTGCTCATGGTGGTGGTGCATTTAGCGGTAAAGATCCAAGTAAGGTAGATAGAAGTGCCGCATATGGAACACGTCATATTGCCAAGAATCTGGTTGCCGCAGGTTTGTGTGATGAAGTATTGGTTCAGGTAAGTTACGCCATTGGTGTTGCCCAACCCACCAGTATCAATGTTGTTACTTACGGCACAGCCAAAGTAAATTTAACAGATGGCGAAATTGCTAAAAAAGTAATGGCTATGAAGTGCTTTGATATGCGTCCTTATTTTCTTGAGCAACGGTTAAAATTGCGCAATCCAATCTACAGCGAAACTGCAGCTTACGGACACATGGGCCGTAAGAATGAAGTGGTAGAAAAAATTTTTACCAGCCCTTACGGTAAATCAATTAAGAAGAAAGTTGAACTGTTCACCTGGGAAAAACTCGATGCAGTAAAAGAAGTAAAAAAAGTATTTGGACTAAAATAAAGGCCTTCCCAATTATTCCGGAGGATGGGCATTATGAGACCATAAGTTTGAAAGAGCTTATGGTTTTTTATTAGTAATTATAAAGCATAAATTTGAATTGTGAAAAATTTCAGACAACAACAGCAACAAAGGCCAAAAAAGAACACGCTTGTAATCGGTAGACAGGCGATTATTGAGGCGATGCAGTCCGGTAAGCAATTGGAGCGCATTTACATGCAAACAACGATACATGGGGATGTAATTGATGAAATACGCAGGCTGGCGGAGCAATATCTGGTGCCCATTAATAAAGTGCCGGTGGAAAAATTAAACGGTTTCAATATTAGCAATCACGAAGGTGTGGTAGCTGTTATCAGTAAAATCCAATACCAGGATTTGCAGAATGTAATTTCCTTTATTGTTGAGAAGGGAGAAGTGCCGCTATTTTTAATATTGGATGGCATCACCGATATACGGAATATTGGAGCCATTGCCAGGAGCGCATTTTGCTTCGGCGTAAATGCCATCATCATTCCAGATAAAGGCGTTGGAGCATTGAATGAAGATGCTATCATTACCTCCGCCGGTGCACTTGAAAAGATTGCTATTTGCAGGGTAAACAGTTTAATGAAAACGGTGGACGAATTGCATATGAATGGGATTAAAGTTTTTGCCAGTGAAATGACCGCCTCTAAAAAACTATATGATTTGTTACTATCTGAACCTTGTGCGTTGGTAATGGGTGGCGAAGAACATGGTGTGTATCCTGCGTTGATGAAAATTTGCGATGACCAATTCCAAATACCGATGACGGGTGATTTTGAATCATTAAATGTATCGGTGGCTACAGGGATTATTTTGTATGAAGCCATGAAGCAGCGGACGGTTTAGCTTCAACGTGGGTTTAGTATTAAATGTTGAGTTGTGGGATGGTGTCATTTTTTTTGATTTCTTAAAATCTGTTTAAATTTTCAATTAATGCCACGGATGCACGAATAATCACGAAGTTTTCTGTCTTAAAATGTTTCTATTAGTGTCAGTTAGTGTAATTAGTGGGATTAAAGTTATCGATGCAAATTGTGAAACCATTTTTAAACAGCTTCTTAGTAAAATAAAAAAAAACGTCTGTTTTACTTCCTGGGAGCTGGTAAGAATAACTTTTTGTATTTTACTTCAACAATTATATCAAACTATTTGATGCAATGAATGAAAAAGTGAATGCGTTTTTTAAGATAAACCCGGGAGTTATTCTTGTCCATCAAGGTCTGCGTAATTTGAATTGTCAGCAGTTTTACTGGAATCTGCCACCAATATTTCAATTGTTTTTATTTCACCCGGAGTAAAGAAACGCCATTTGCCCACCGGTAAATCAGCAAGGGTTATATTCATAATCCTCACTCTTTTAAGGGTGGTTACATTGTAACCCAATGAAACACACATCCTCCTGATTTGCCTGTTCAATCCCTGGGTTAAAATAATTCTGAAACGGCTTTTACCTTCCTGCTTCACAAAACATTTTTTAGTGACCGTATCCAATATACGAACACCGGTACTCATTTTATTTACAAATTCTCCGGCAATGGGTTTATCAACTGTTACCACGTATTCTTTTTCGTGGTTGTTTCCGGCTCTTAAAATTTTATTTACGATATCACCATCATTTGTTAAAAATATCAATCCTTCAGAAGGCTTATCCAGCCTGCCGATGGGAAATATCCGGCTTTTAAAATTTATAAAAGAAATGATATTGTATTTATCCTTAAGGTCGGTGGTGCAGGTGATGCCTACCGGCTTATTAAAGACCATGTAGACCGTTTTATCATTTTTTTTGATCGGTTCACCATCAATCTCCACCACATCGCCTTGCATCACCCGGTTGCCTTTTATGGCTATGTTGTCATTAATGGTAACCCTTGCCTGTTCAATGTATTTATCTGCTTCCCTTCGGGAACAAAAACCAGTTTCACTTATGTATTTATTTAAGCTTTTATCCATCAGGGAATTGAAATTACTGTGTGTTTAATAAGAATTTTTATGTTAAAGAATTAATAGTCATAACCTTAAATCAGGTATTCCGTTATGAAGCAATCGGGGAACTAGTTTCGGCAGCAAATGCAAAGTTAATGGCTGCCGGGTGGAAGCTGTTAATTTTATCAAGGTCTAGAATTGTTTTCTTTTTTTCATTATCACGGTGATACATGGGATTAAACTTTGCTCCTACTACTACTTCCTTTAATGTGTAAGATGTGCGTGCAATCACGGTATTGCTAAACATATCGTCAAATGCTTTTATATACAATAATATTTCACCGTCTGTAGTTCCAAAGTCAGCGGCGGAAAATTTGTAAAAAGGACTATCCTCATTAATTGGATGCACAATCGTCCAGCTAAGCGTTAATGAGTTTACAGTGATATATTCAAGTTCCATCGTAAAAAACTTATTAAACAATTTGCCATTTTCCTCAATCATCAGCCCGGCTGTAACCTTTGCTTCTGCATCAGATAGATTATTGTTTTTATAAGGCGCCACCCGCATCATTATCGCAATGCCATCCTTAAATGGAGCTATAATTGCGTTTTCACTAAATCTTAAAAAAGCTGTTGGTTTACTAAATCGTCCATAAAATAAACCGGTGGCAATTGCAAAACTTAACAGCCCTACCAATGCCTCCACAGCAGCGATTGAACTGGCTGCAAACCCATGTGGACTTATGCGTCCATAGCCTACGGTGGTAGAGGTTTGCGCACTAAAAAAATAAGCTTCCCCAAATTCTTCCAGCTTATTAGCAGCTTTTACTCCTTCCAGATTTTCAATTCCAATGGAATAATAAATAACGGCAAAAATTAAATTTAGCAGTCCGTAAAAAGATAACACCAATAATAGAAATTTCCAGCGGGGCATTTGAAGTAAGGTATGGTACCAATTCATTCTTTCAAAAAAACTGATGCCTCTTTTTTCGATGTTAGGACTTCCGTTTTTATTTAAAAAACGGCCTCCATAATCGGTAGTATTCGTCCCAAACCCGGTATTTATTTCAGCTGTAGCTTTTAAATTTATTTTTTTTAGTAATGCCATTACAGGTATATATCTTTGATTTGTATCGTAAATTAAGCAATATTTGTTGTAAGCTATTTTATGCAATTTACAAAAGCACTACAACATACCATTGGTTGGAAAGCCCTGAACACTATTTTGATCTTCCTGATCAATCTTCTGCTGGTAAGGATCCTTGGAGTAACTGCAAGCGGACATTTTTTTTATTCCATTACATTGCTATCCTTTATTACACTGATCATTAGCTGGAGTATGGAGTCGGGTATCACTTATTACGGAAGCAATTATTTAGACAATATCCCTTCCATCACTATTTTTATTTTGCCCTGGTTATTGGTACAGGCCCTGATAACCTGGGGAGTGCTATATTGGATTCCTGTTCACGTTAGCAGGCAACTATCATGGCTATACGTAATTTCGAACCTGGTGATTATTTATTTTTCAGCATTGTATTATGCTACCAAATCCTTTGTGTCAATTAACGTAATTATTTGCGTGGTTAACAGTATCGTTTTGGGTGGATTGGTATGGGTGTACACAAAGTATGGCAGTGATGAAAAAAAGATGTTTGAATCAGTTAAAGAACGACTGGCAAAGAATCCTTCTGTCAGTATCCACGCAATTGTTGAGGGCATGGATTCAGCATCTTTCTATTTTGCAAAATTCGTTTATTTTGGGGGATTCCTTTTACAAGGACTGGCTTTGGCGATCGTTTATTTTATAAAGTCCAGGCCAAAGTTTACGGTAACGCTTTTCAATCCAATGTTGATCAAAAAAATGTTGATTTACTCCTCTGTAGCTTTGATCAGCAACATTATATTTTTCCTGGTAACAAGGATAGATTATTTTTTTGTAGAAAAATATTGTAGTGAAATTGCTTTGAGTAATTATGTGCAGGTTTCTAAGTTGGGGCAACTGTTGGTGTTACTGCCTACAATAATTGCTGGAGTGGTGTTTCCTTATAGCTCCGGTGTGGAAGATGAAACCTACATTGTTAGGTTACAAGCATTGTGCAGAATCATCGGCTTGTTTTTTTTATCTGTGGTGGTCGTAATCGTTATTTCGGGATATTGGATTTTTCCTTGGTTATTTGGTTATGGCTTTTCAGCCATGTATACTGCAATGTTGATTTACCTCCCAGGCTTTTATTTTTTAAGCGTGGTTACCTTGCTGGCAGCCTACATTGCAGGAAGAGCAATGCTAATTAAAAACCTGCTGGCATCAGCAATAGCACTGATCTTTGTAATAGCGGGCGATATTTTATTAATACCATTGTGGGGAATTAATGCAGCTGCGGCAGTAAGTAGTCTATCATATTTTTTGTGTATGTTATATTTGCTGTGGATATTTAAACATCATTTTGCAGTCAAGCCAAAAGATTTTTTTGCAATTCAGATGAAAGACCTGCATTTATTATTCAGCAGGATGTTTCAAATTCGCTCAAATATTCAATAAATCACCAAACAGTTGAAAATGATCGGTTCTATAAGATGGTTGGCTAATTGGGTATCAATGTCGGTATTGAAACATACCCTGGGCAACAGGTTGAAAGGAGAAGAGGAATCCTGGTTGCAGGTAGTGTCTTCCAACAAACCAGGTTTGTTTAACAGAGTGGATTTTATATTGGATCAATGTAGTAAGAAAAGGGTATTGCATATTGGGTTTACGGATTACCCCTTCACGGAGCAAAAAATTAAAGTTGGAGCGCTATTGCACATTCAGTTACAAAAAATAACAGCAGATCTGATCGGCATGGATTTAAATGAAAATGCTATCGGGCAATACATGTCAATTACCAAAGATGAGAAAGTTTTTAAAGGTGATATTACCCTTAACTATCCGGTTGAGGTAAAAGCATTTCAACCAGAATTAATTCTGATCTCAGAGGTATTGGAACATTTGAAGGATCCATACAAAGCAATAGATATTTTATACGACAGTTTTCAAGCGGGCACACAGGTGTTGATTACAGTGCCAAATTATACCGCAATGGATACAATGTCAGCCAGCCTGAACCAAACAGAATCTATTCATCCACATCATCATTGGTATTTTTCACCCTTTACACTTCGCCAGTTATTGGATGACAAAAGGTTTGTATTAAATCGATTGCATTTTGGGATGTATTATGAAGCAGGAACAAAAATCAACTTTGTAATGAAGAGCTTTCCCTTCAACGGAGATTGCATTATGGGATTGTTTACGATCATAAAACAACAGGAAAAATGATGAATGTTTTATGGCTCGCAAGCTGGTATCCAAACAGGCTGGATTTATTCAATGGTGATTTTATCGAACGCCATGCGCTTGCTGTAAGTCGCTTTGTAAAGGTTACCGTAATATTGGTAGTAAAGGATGAAACAATCCAAAAAAAAACTGTTGAAGTCAATAAAACAGTCAGCCAAAATCTAACTGTGTACCGTGTGTATTATGGAAGATCAGGCTGGCCTGAACCAGTAGAGAAAATATTGTCATCAAAAAAATACCTAAAGCTCCAGCAAAAAATATATCAGCAGATTATGGATGAATCTGGATTGCCAGACATGGTGCATGTGCAGGTGGCAATGAAGGCGGGTATTTTTGCAGGGAGGCTTAATAGAAAATACAAAATACCCTATGTTGTTACAGAACATTGGTCGGGGTATTATGAGGTGAGCAAGCCCAATATCTATGATATGGGGAAATGGTATTTGGCATTGAATAAATCAGTATTGAGAAATGCCGCCATGCTTTTACCTGTAACGAACGATTTGGGAGAAACGATCATCCGCGATTTTGTGCAATTGCCTTTCACCGTTATACCGAATGTAGTTGATACAAATTTATTTTTTCATAAGCCACAACAGCCTGCGATTTTTCAATTTATACATCCTTCTTATATGAATTATCCCAAAAATCCGGAAGGGATTTTAGCAGCTTGTAAAATCGTACAGGGAGGAGGATATCAATTTCAATTACAAATGATCGGAAACTACGATGAATCTTTGGTGGCATTGGCAGATCAACTGGGTATACTAAATAAAACTGTTTTTTTGAAACAGCCATTCCATATAATGAAGTAGCCAAACGAATGCAACAATCATCCGCATTATTAATGTTTAGCAGATACGAAAACCTACCCTGTATTGTGTTGGAATCTCTGTGCTGTGGGCTTCCCGTGATCTGTAGCAGGGTAGGCGGGCTGCCAGAAGTAATCGATGACAATAATGGTATATTGGTAGAAAAAGGTAATGTTCACGCATTGGCAGAAGCCATGATTCAAATGATGGAAGGCTATCCTGCATATAACAGAAATCAAATTGCTGAAAAGGCAAGTGCCTTATATAATTACGATGTTGTTGGAAAGCGATATGCAGCAATCTATAAAACAGTATTGGCACAAAACCGATAGAAGCCGTTAAAAAATACTTTCAAAATTTAATTAAATAACTAAGATGGATTAGCAAGCCTATCTGCTTTGAAATTGGCTTTTACTACATCCCAATATTCTTTTCCGTAGTCAACAAATAGCTCTGCACCCGCCGTTATATTCTTTCTTGCTTCGATAAAGATCCGTAGGCCTTCCTCCACATATTCACAATTGTTCGTGATTCCTTTAACTCTTGTTAATCCTCTGGCATCATTTACAAAGCGAGCCAGTTCATGCTCATGAGGATGACTATCTATCACATGATTTTTAGTAACAAAATAAATGTAGCTGTTGGTTCCATCCTGATGATCGGCATTTTTCCAGGTGGTTATTTTTCCCTTGTATTCAATGATTCTCGTTCCTTTAGGAATGAATATTTTAGTAAATAAACCCCTGCCTGAACCAGGAAGGTTCGATTCTTTTACAAACAATTGAGCTTCCAGTAATTTCATAGATATCATTCCATTTTGGGTAAGGATGAAGGTAACAAACAAATAATAAGCATTCATTTATTTGTATTTTATTTTTTCAATCACATTGAAATTGGTGAAATTTTTGTCGGGCAAATGGGTAGGTGGGGATTTCTCAGTCTTTGGATTAGCGTTAATTTACTGAATGTAAAAAGCTATGGCTGTATTCATGTTATTTTATTGTTTTGTAAATTGAAAACTGGAATAGGTTGAACTCATATTTTAAAGAAAAAGGGATACTATTTACAAAAAATAGTATCCCCGTTGGCCAAAACTTTTTTAGGATGCCAAAACTGGGTTTTCTTCGAAAATGGTCAAAACGGAGTGCGATTAAAATAATGTCAAATTCATTGTGTAAGTGAATTTGAAGTAATACTCATTTTTCTATCTCCCTTACAGAAATTAATGATATACGAAACATTTTCGATTAAGGGGAATGATTTAAAGTTCGTGGAGTCCTAATTCGAAAAAAAGGCAGTCAACTTTTTTGGAAATGAACCAGCTTGCAGCAAATCCTGTTTCAATACCAGTTCATTTACTTTGTCTCTTTCAGCAATCATTACATAGCCAAGAGATGGCAATACAATTTTTAAAGTTTGAAACTTTATGGAAGCCGATTTTTCTTTGAATGAAATGACAGGCTCATCAATGATGCGAACCGAATCATTCATATTTACCGAAGTTTTTTCCAATTTAATATTATGGTAAAAGGAAGTGAGTTGTATAATAGCTTCAATTTCTTCGTGGCTGACAATTGCTGGTTTCGCAAGCCAATACATGATGTTAACTATTCCGGAAATATCTTCTAAGCGTGACAGTTCACATTCACTGATGTAAACGAAAACAAAGGAGCAAAATAAAGGTTCTTTAGATGCTTTTTTATTGCTTGCATTGATACCAACAATATTATTTTCGGGAAGATAATTCTTACTGCCTTTTCTGCTAAGAATCGATGCTACTTTTTTTGCCCGATCGGGCTTTGTGTAAACTGCAAACCAATTTCGTGTCATTCTTGTGGTGTTATGGTTGTGAATAATGCAGCTCTTCACAATATTAGATTGTTGCTTTTCTAAAGAAAATTGGAATTAACTTAATTGGAGGTATGGTAAATGAAGGGATATTTGGAATTTGTTACTAGAGGTTGGGCAAATATACGGCTGTATATTTAAAAACAAAATAATTTTTATTTTTTTGCTATTTATTTCGTCCTTCAGAAGCAGATATCGCCGGAGCTACCCTCCTGGAAAGCAGATAACACACAAAATTTAGTAAAGCTTAAAAGCATTAATTTGCTATTTCAATCATTGCATGTTAAATGGATACGATTAAAAATTGTACAAAATTCTATTCAATTATAGTTATAAAAAAAGTAACAATCAATCATGCAACCAAATAAAAAAACCAGTATACTATTTTTTGGAGATCAAATCACACAGGCTGGGGCAGAAGGCCGAGGTTATATAAAGCAGCTTCAACAAATGGTGAATGACAGCATTGAAGAAAATAATTACGAATTGATTGGTGCTGGTATCAATGGCAATAAAATTGATGATTTGTCTGGGCGATTAGACGAGGATGTAATTGCCCGAAAGCCAGATATTGTGGTGATCTATATTGGGATCAATGATGTGTGGCACAAAACATCCGATAACGGAACCCCCATTGCAAAATTTGCAGAATTGTATGAGGCCCTTATAAAAAAATTACAAGCAAACAATATCGATGTTGCGCTTTGCACTACTTCTGTAATTGGAGAAAAAAAGATGAATGCGAATTCGCAGGATACTGACCTCGATTCCTATTCAACCGTAATTTTAAGCCTGGCAGCAACGCTGAACTGTTTGTTGGTGAACCTAAGAATGGCATTCAAAAAATACCTGGCCAGTAACAATCCCGGGAATAAGGAATCGGGCATACTTACTACGGATGGCGTACATTTAAATGATCGGGGAAATAAGTTGGTAGCAGCAGAAATGCTTAAAGTATTGATTGCCCGTTAGACTGTACTGGATTTTCTTTTTTTAACT
>JBBQQP010000055.1:0-13582 GCA_038215675.1 Chitinophagales bacterium
AAACACAATCGTAGGTGAAAGAGATGCTGAAATATTAACCAAAACCAAAAAGTTAAAGGACGAACTAAAACAAATTCAAATACAGCTTATTGATATTCCCATTGCAGAAGAAAAATTAGATAGCGAAGAACTGGATGAATACTTCAACAACCCGAAAGTGAATAAAAAATACAAGGTGAAACAGAAGTAGTTACAGGCAACCTTCCTTTTTTCGGGTATCTATTATATATTGAATTTTCCATCCGGAATTTAGCCGTACAAGTTGAAAGGAATTTACACCGCAATGACTGAACTTGCCTTTATAATAAAATTTATAAGGCGTCCATACAGTTGCCAGTGTACCATCAATCTTGATCGTTTCAAACACAATTTGCTCGTCTGCCGCCCCTGCAGTTTCCTTACCGACAAAAGCAATAAAATCAGCAACACTTTCATTGCTTACTTTTACGGTGCCGTTATTATCCTGAATGGTTTGCATTAAAGCATTGGAAGTAAATGAGTTTTTCAGCAAAAAGGTATCTCCCTTTTTCATGCCTTCAAATAAATTATTTACAGCAGCCATTACATTATCGATCGCAGATTGCGCCTTGATTGCACCAGACACACACCAAGATCAGTAAAGCAAATAATGCTTTCATTTAAATGAAATTAAAAGTTTGTGAAGAAAAACCAATCGGTTAAATTTAAAAAGTCGCAAACAATTTACCGGCAATTTTACTACAGTCGCTCAGTGCCTTCATATCTAAATTAGTCAGCAAATTCAATTCATTGAAATAAGGAATCATCATCTCGGTATCCATATTACCTACCAATACATCATCCGCCATCGGGCAGCCTCCTACCCCTTTTAATGCGCCATCAAAGCGGGTACAACCTGCATTTAAAGCGGCATTCACTTTGACTTTCCAGTTGGCTGGTGTTGAATGCAGGTGTACGCCGATAGTCGTATTTAAATAGGTTGGGATTAAGTGTTCTAATATAGAACCCACCTGGCCGGGGGTAGCAATACCAACCGTATCAGCCATCGAAACAATGCCGATATCCCGTTGCACCATTTCATCTACCCATTTCAACGCTATCTCTTCATTGTAAACATCCCCATAAGGATTTCCAAAACCCATAGATATGTAAATCACCAGTTCCTTCTGACTTTTGATACAGAGGTTTTGTATCTCCTCCACTGTTTCCAATGAATCTTCCATTGTACTGTTGGTATTGCGTAGCTGAAACGTGGGTGATATGGAAAAAGGAAAACCAAGGTAACTGATTTCATCATACACAAGAGCTTCTTCTGCCCCTCGTACATTGGCTACAATTGCGAGCAACTTTGTCTTTGCTCCACCCATTTCAAGCCCTTTTAATACCTCCTTCGTATCCGCCATTTGAGGAATGGCTTTGGGTGAAACAAAACTGCCAAAATCAATGGTATCAAAACCGACTTTCAATAACGCATTGATATATTGGATCTTTTCATTTGTAGGAATAAAATGCGCCCAGCCCTGCATCGCATCACGAGGACATTCAACTAAATTGATCTGTTTGTTTGGTAACATAAAGTAACACAAATGTAGGAGCTATTAAGATATGATTGGTTAACTGTAACTACCGCAAATCAAAAGTGCAGAAATGATCAAAGTTGATACACCGTCATTTTTAGGTGCCGGAAAAAATTCCAACCATTACCATACATTGCGGGGACAGGTATCGCCGTATTTATTGCCCAATAAAAAGCCAATGATGATTTCGTGTGTATTCCTGGTATAGGTTTTCAACCGGGACGTACTGGCATTTTCATAAGCATAGCCAATATTAAAAGTGTTGGACACATTGATGCCAGCCATAGCAGCATAACCGGAAACCAAATCAGAAAAACGGTAGCTCCCTCCTATCCAAAACTTATCCAAATACTGTAACTTAACATTGCTATGGATGCCATACAACTGAGGGTCCCAAACCTGTACCATTACTGATGGCAATGCCGTCACCTCATCTGAAAGAGAAAACCGGTAGCCAGCCGTTAAAAAATAATTGGGCGTGTAATAAGTGCCATAATCTCCGTTGGAGGTAAATTTCACTTTACCCGGAATTAAGTTTTGTACTGATAGGCCCGCAAAATAATTGGCTCCATACAACCATAAGCCTGCTCCCACTTCGGGCTTTAATTTTCTTAAATCACCATTGCCATAACCAATGGCAGGATCATTGGGATCAAGGTCAGCAAAATCAATTTTAGTCCTGTCAAGGTAAACACTTGAAAGGCCTGCATTGAATCCGGCAGACAATGTAGTTTTTAATCCCAACGGCAGGTGGTATGCATAGGAACCATAGACTGACCACCGATCAATGTAACCGGCACGATCATTCATCGCTGTAAAACCTACTCCGTGATGGGCATCTGGTGCGGTATAATTATCAGCATATTGCTTACCCCTTGGGTTTTCACCCGGCACTTCAAACGAGGTAGCGGTTGTTCTATAATCGGTTTTACCAACGGGTCCATGTATACTGAAATATGTAGTTACCGGTGCTCCGTTAATACCGGTCCACTGGTTTCTGTGGCTCAATTTTACATCCGTATAATTTTCAATACCTGTAATGCCAGGGTTCAAAATATAATTGTTTAAAACGTATTGAGTGTACATCGGCTTTGCCTGTGCTAAAACCATTTCACCTAAACATAAACAACAAATTATCACTACAATTTTTTTCATTCAGTCAGTTTATTTACTCCTTCCGTACCTGGTTATTTTATAATCGTTACGTAGCCGGTAAGAGGCTTACGACCACTGCCAGGTTCCAAAATATAATAATACGTATCTATCGGTAGCGACTTGCCCTGCAGGGTTCCATCCCATGCTGTTGCGTCACTATATCCTTTGGATTCATACACCAATTGCCCGGTTCTGGTAAACACCTGGATGCGGCATTCGGGATAAGATTCCAAATACTTAATCTTCCAGCGTTCATTGACACCATCGCCGTTGGGTGAAAACGTGTTGGGTATTTTGGGAGATCTTAAAAGCTTTACCAAAACCATATCAGATGCCTTACAATTACCCCTTGCCGTTACCAGCAAAGTGTAGGTGATATCATCCGTTAGATTTGTTACTGCCGGAGTAGCAATTATATCCGAATTGAGGAACAAGGCGGGTGTCCACAGATATTGCAAATCATTTCCCGTTACGATTGGTTGTAGCGTAATGGTTCCTCCTTCCAGCACAACTCTTTCAGGTCCTGCATCCACTACCGGGTAGGGATTCACAGAAAAAGGTTTTACAATCGTATCACTGTTGCAGCCATTGCTGTTGGTTATAAATAGCGCTATATTAAAGGTGCTGGCAGTGGCATACAAATGCACCGGGTTTCTGGTGACTGCATTTTGACCATCTCCAAAATTCCAGTTCCATCCGGTAACAGTTCCATCCAATCCATTACTTAAATCAGTAAACGTTACAACATCACCAACACAAATGCTTATTTTATTCATGCTAAATGCGGCCTTGGGTTGTGGATGAATGGTGTTTAATGAAATGATAGTATCTGCCACGCAACCATTACCACTTGTTACCTGCAACTTCACGCTGTAAGGCCCGGTACCCGAATAAATATGGGTAGGCACTTTAGTGATTGAAGTATTACTTGCACCACTGACAGGGTCACCAAAATTCCATACATACGTAAATGCATTTTGTGTGCCATCCGCTATAGTTGAAAGATTATTAAAAGTAACGGATGCAGCAGGTAAACAAGCAGTTGCAGGTATTGCAAACAAAGGTTGAGGTTGAGGACTGACAGCTACGGGAAATTGCTTTACAACGCTTACACAGCCATTGCTGGTAGTTACTTTCAGCGTTACATTGTAATTACCGGCTGTAGCAAAAATATGCGGAAAGGGGGCTGCAGAAGTTCTTATTAGCTCAGGTGTACCATCTGCAAAATTCCAGGTAAAGAAAGAAAGCGAACCGACAGGTGTAGTAGCTGTACTGGTAAAACTTATAAGTTTTGTTTCACAGGAGGGAAATCCAATATTGAAATCAGCCACTGGAGGTGCCAGTACTGTAATTTGTTTTGAAGCGGTATCAACACAACCTCCGGCAGCGGATGTAAAGCTATACAAAATCGTGTGCGTTCCTGCTCCGGCTGCAGAAGGATTGAACATACCGGCTGGAGTAACGCCTGCACCCGTAAATTGAAAAGTACCGGGAACGCCCCCTGTTTCGGAAGCCTGTGTTATTTGAAAGGGTACCGCATCCAGGCAGGTACTTGGCAAATCGTTGAACTTCACTTTTGGTGCCGCATTCACTGTTATGATCTGCAATTTATCGTTTAAGCAAATACCACCCGAAAATGCCCTGAGGCGGATAGTAAAGCTTTTAGTTAGCGGACTTTGAAAATTAGGATACCGGTGTGTATAAACTTTACCAACCGTTGGAAAATCATCCGTTTCGACCATCGCAGGGGCTCCTGCATTGTCCCAATAGATTTCCACCTTGGAAATTGCACCTGGAAAAACTGTTGAAGTATTGGTAATGGAGGCCGAATCATTGGCACATAAAGCAGTTGGTTTGTTAATGGTAAAATTAGCAACAGGGTTACTGCCGTTTACAAAAAAACTTTGCGAAAGGGTATTGGTGCAAAGGCTGTTACTCGTTACAGTTAATGAAACCGTATACGCTCCTACTGCAGTGTAACTGTGTTGCGGACTCTGCAAAGCCGAGGTATTTAAAGCGCCTGAAACAGGATCACCAAAACTCCACAGCCATTGTGCAATATTACCGGATGCTATGCTACTGGTATCTTTAAATTGGGCATATGTATCGCTCAAACAAACCTCCGGTACAATAAAGCCCGCCTTTGGCTGCGGATTGATGCTGACGGTTTTGCTTACAACCGGGCTCACACAACCTTTATCATTGGTAACGGTAAGCGACACTTGAAAAGAGCCGGTGCTGGCATAAGGATGAACAAATGAATTGCCATTGGTAAGGTTTTGTAAGGTTCCATCGCCAAGGTTCCATTTCCAACTGGTTAAACTGCCAACGCCAGCCTGAGAGGCATCTGTGAAGGGAATATTTGAATTGATACAAAAAGGTCCGGTTACGGTAAAATTAGCCACTGGCAAAGGATGTACAATTATCGTTTGTGTCATTGTATCACTGGTACAACCCTTGTCTGTGCTAACCCAATGTTTGATTGTTTTAGTGCCAGCGGTAGCATACAACATCCTGATATTTTGTCCCGTTGCAACAGGCAATCCATCCCCCAGATCCCAGTACCAGTTTGTGATTACACTACCACTGCCGCTGCTGGTACTTGCAAAGCTGGTGCTATCTTTTAAACAATTGGCTGCATTTACGGTAAAACCTGCTTTTGCCTGCGGATAAATCTTGGTCAGCACCTGGGTAGTATCTTTTACACAACCTGCCGCACTGGTTGTTTTTAAATTGATGTTAAACGGTCCGGTGCTGGTATAATAATGCGCCGGATTTTTTAGTGCAGCTATATTATTCAATCCGCTTGCAATATCACCAAACGTCCAGGTATAACTAAACCCTGCCTGGGAGCCATCTGCAATGGAACTGGCATCTATAAACCGGGCCGAATCTGCGGGCAAACAAACACCAGCTGGTAATATAAAGCTTGCAACCGGAATCGGATTCACCATAAAGGTTTTACTAAAAAGAATACTCTCACAACCGCTGTTAGTTGTTACTTTTAACGAAGCAGTCTTATTACCCCATGGAAAATAGGTACGCAGGCGATCACTTGTATTCAACAATGTATCCTTTGTTCCATCTCCGAAATCCCAATACCATTTTACCAAACTGCTCAAACCGTTTGCTTTTGAGGAATCGCTCAGCATAATTTGTTGCCCCTCGCAAACAATACTGGAAATAATAAATTTTGCATCGGGTACCGACGTTACTGTAATTTGCTTAGTCACAGAATTGCTGATACAACCGGGCGTGTTAATATTGTAATAAGTAACCGAATAAGTACCCGGTCCAGAAAACTGGTGTAAAGGATTTTTCAATACAGAGGTATTGTTACTACCACTTGCGGTATCGCCAAAATCCCATCTCCATAAATAGGCGGGTTTAACGCTGACGGTAGTATCCCTAAACTGAACCGCCTGTGTAACGCATCCATTGTGTTGCCAAAAAAAATCTGCTACAGAAGGTGCAGAAACTTCCAGGTCAAATGAAATATCCTGGGTATTGCCACAACCATCCGAAAAACTTTTGTAAGATGTTACGTTAATGGTATAGGTTCCTATTTTAGAATAGGCATAACTGGCAGGCAAGGAATACCAGTAAATCAATTTACCATTTACCAAAGTGGATGAATCCGCTGGCAACAGATTAGAACCAGCGCCAGTTGCCGGCACTTGCCAAACATTTGCAGCAGGTGTTTGATTTACATTGCCATTAAAAGACCAATACAGCGAGTCTGGCTTGTACGGTAAGGATATTTTAAATTTAAACGGAGAACCTATGCAGGAAGTAGGCGTACTTTCAATTCCATACTGACTTACAATGGCTATTTGCTGATACAGGTCTTTCACATTTGTGCCTGCATTGTAACCATAAGATTCTACATTGCCAAAGCCATAGGCAATGGCACTAAAAGCAGAGTCCGCTTTAAGCGTTTGCACCGGATTGGTAATGGAAGCAGTTGTAACATCTTCCTGCAAATAAGAATATCCTGTTCCTGTAATTGTTTGAAAAGTTCCTGAAGGTGCGGCGCCATTGATGGTGAAACCTGCTGTGGCATTTGACTTAATAATGATATTCAACAAACAACGCTGAACCTGGCTCTGTCCGGAAGGTACCCAATTTCGATGTGCAGAAAACACCGTGATATTATTAATCGTTTGTTCTACCGGATTCAATATGATCATTTCTGGGTCGGACCAGCAGGACGACAGTGTGGAGCTGGTACCACAGCCTGATTTACAATTCTGTGCAGAAATATATTGCACTACCGAAATGGCCTTATCAGCTACCAATTGCGTCGGATTAGCGGTTGCATATTCATAAAAATTACCAGCATTTAATCCTGTTAAAGTAGTTACCACGCCGTTTTCTGTTTTCTTAACAACAGTTGAGGCATCGGTTACAAATACCCTCACTAAGTCGGATGGCCGGTCGAGATAGGGTGCCGTTAAAAATGTTTTACCCCAGGTAGCTACGGGAAAAAGTTGCTGGTACAAATTATCCCCTCCACTGGCACCGGAACATCCTAAGGCCGTCCAGGTAGTAGCAGAAATAACGGCTATCGGGTTGCAACCGCCGGAGGCATTGGCCACAGAATTAATGGTAGTGCCTGAAATATCTGCAGCTGATGCAAACTGAACCTGGTAAACATCCCCGGGGTTGGCCAGCGTTATCTGATAGGGTGCCCCTGCTGCCCGTAGTCCGTTTCTTGACTGCACCGATGGCTTTATTTCAACAGTGGTATTGGGTAATTTAGCCATCACTGCCACCTCCCCATAACCTAACTGACTACCCATATTCTGATAACTGGATGCAACATAATTTTTGCCCCACACATTGGTGGGTAGCACCAGTGTAGCGCCGGATCTTGCAGAGCGGATGATATGGGCATATACCGCCACAGGTTTATCGGATACCACGTGAATACCCGCCCCTGTTGTAATCCCGTCTTGTGTACTCAGGTAAACGCTGGTATTGGGCGCATCGCCTCCACCAGTAGGACCAATAAATTTTCTTACAACGCTATTGGCAGCAAGTGTAAAAGGTAGCACCGTACCGCCAACGGTGATGGTGCCTGTAGCACTTACATCCGAAGTAATATAGATACCCATTGCAGAGCTTGTACCATCAATATGAGCCGGATAAGCAATCCAAAAATCTTTTCCCTTATTAGAGAAATCTTGTGAAAACCCGGTGGCAGAGGTAAAGAATAGCAGAAGGATGATGATCCTTTTTATCATTTGGACTGGTAATTTTTTTTTAAAGATAAGATGTTATTTATTACGGATTAAGCAGGAATTTTTTTACCTGGGATTTTAATTATATGCGCCGATAAAATACAAATCCGATCCAAAAAATTGCATTATTTTCCCTTCCAACGGGTTTCCGGATCCATGTAATTCATAGCGCACATCGAATTGGGCTTGCAAAGCAGGCGCAATATAATTGCGCACGCCCCGGCTACCTGAAACACAAAGTTGATCCCGATCTATCGAAACTAAATTGATAACCTAAAGCTTGACTTGAAGCCAAATCCGATAGCTCGCATCAAAAAAAAGCTGAAAATAAGCCTTTAGTCTGCTCCATTTCCCCCCTGTTAACTGCTGGCTTTCCACTTGTAATGTTATGTCAACCCGAATAAACTTGCATTTAAAGCTTCGCCTTATGAAGTAGGGTGTCTTAATTTTTCTTGTGGTGGGTCAACCGAAATGTTTGTTTAGCGTTGGCAAAGAGGAAGCTCTTTTGCAAGGTTAGCTTTATGTCGGGCCTTGTGTGCAATGCAAATGTGCTTACACAAGTGTGTCAACTATTCCTTTTCAAAAGTTGAAGTATATGTTAATTGTCCTGCATCAAAATAAACTACTTTAGAAATATTTAATCTTCCAACCCATTCTTCTCGGTTAAAGTGTCCGCGATTATTTATCTCCTGTTAAATTTAAAAGCGTTAAAATATTAAACCAATAAAAAAATGCTTCCGGATTATTCTTCTTTAACTTATTTAGTTTATTGAATTGCTGATTGGTAATATTCCAGTCTTTAATTAACATCGGGTTAGTAAATCGTTGCAATCGTTTCTGTTTGGTTTGGATAAGCGTTGCAATATAAGCGGCCCTTGCTGCATGGGTAACAGCTTTTTCAATGTGGTAACTTTCTGAAAAAATATATTGTTTCAATTGCCCAATGCCTTGCAGGAGTGCATCCATATTTCCATTTCCCAACTGTCCCTTTGTGCTAATGGTTAAGGCCGTATCAAATATATCATCCAATACCAATTTTGTGTCGCCATTAATATTCCTGTACCCTAATTCTGTTTTTGCAAATGCATGAAAAGTGGTAGCCGTAATTTCAGGATTTTGCATTTGTTCAACAAGATTGCCAATATCATATAACTGCTTTATGATTTCCATTGCCCTGCTTTGTCCGCCTTTTTCATAAGGAATACCTGTTGTATTGGGAGCAAAGGCAGTTAGTTTATCGCCTAAAAGATCATCAAACCCCGGAATTTGTACCTGTAAGGGTTCGCCATTTTGAAACACAAATGTTGATTCAATATTTTGCGTAACCAATTGTTGGTATTGTGGTTTTTCAAATAAAATATCCAGCAACACATATTCTTCTGCCGGAGTAGTTTTGTAAGCAGGCCTGAAGAAAAATTTATAATGAGCCTTTTCAATGTTTGAGTTCAGCTGCCTTTCCTGTAATTCAAATCTTGTAAAGCCTTTGTCTTTTGTAATTTTTTCAAAGGCTGTATCCAATTCACCTTTAACAGGCAAAATAATATCAATGTCAATGGACAACCTTTTAGTACTGCCCTGTAATAACATAAGGGCTGTGCCACCTTTAAATATAAATTGAAGTCCAGAAGCTGATAATCCCTCCAGCAATAACAAAGCCCTTACTACTTTTTCCACTAAAATTTTATCTGCCTTATTGTTTCTGGTAGAAGCTTCATTAATCCAATCAATATGTAACACACTTAAATCAATCATGAAGTTTCTTAATTTTTTTCTTTTATTTTATGTGCATTTAAGAAATCCAGTAATGCTTTCTTTTTCCGCTTTCTGTCTGCATACCGAATTAATTTACTTTCACTAATTGTATATCTTTCAAAAGCAGATTTAAAAATCAACACCAATTCATTGCTTTGCAGATAAGCAAATTCTTCATCTGAAAATATATCAACTAAAATTTTCTCTAATGTGGCTATGGGTACACTGCGTGCATCTTTGTAAGGAGCTTCGGAAACAAGGGTTCTTACAAGGATTGGCTTTTTTAAGTCACCAATGTAATTGTTCAACA
Organism: Chitinophagales bacterium; assembly: GCA_038215675.1. GTDB lineage: Bacteria > Bacteroidota > Bacteroidia > Chitinophagales > Chitinophagaceae > Ferruginibacter. Next base: position 10,017 of record JBBQQP010000055.1, read on the forward strand.
TGTCTTTACCGGGCAATAGAAAAACCTGGTTAAATTGTTCCTTTAGTAATTGATAAACGGATTCTTCTGCACTTCGCTCAATATCTACCAGCATGAAGTTGGCTTTATTTATATGCTGACTAAATTCTTTTATAAAAGAGGAATCCCAAATACAATAATTGGTGAAAGGGAATTTTGTTTTAATGGCGGTACTTACTTTAAAATGCTTTGTATTGAGTTCTGGAACAAATGCGTTTACTGAACCAAGCCTGAATTTCCCTTTACCGATTCTTTCAAGGATATTTCTATTAACCAGTTCATATATCCGCCAATTTACGGTCGGTTTCAATATTTCAGATTCCTTTTTTTTATAAAACTGAAATATGTCTGAAGTGGTAAAAACATCAGCAGGAGTAAAGGCCTTTTGTAATTGGTCAATATGGAGGTTTCTGTCTATAACTGGTTTTGTTTATGCAAACCTAATCAAATTATCGGCAGCAAACAACACTTTGCTGCCGATAATTTGATTAACGCAAAGTGGGAGATTTGGCTCTTTTAAAAGCTTGGGTCTGACTGTCGGCTTTGTGCAGCTTGTTCCGAAAGTTTTCGGAATGTCAAGTATGTATTGGATGTCGAATGTATTTTCCGCGTTTGGAAAAAGTTAAAATACGAAACGGCGGATGTGTGCTGGTGCACGAATTTTATCAAATGAAAGATTGTTATTGTTGGTTTGTTTGCTGCTATGTTTGCCTGATGTAAGTACCGTCACCGGTAGGCTTTCAGGTAACTATAAAATTGCACGGCCTCTTTGGTTCCGTTTGCATATCGGACAAGGGTTTACATTACCATCGAATATAAAGTGATTATAAAAGATTCACCCATTAAAAATACCAATCATTACAATAAACGCCAACCCCTTTCTCCCAACCCTAGCAAAACAATATTTTCGCAAACTATCAAATACACACTGGCCAGGCATGGAGATTTACTTACCTATATAAAGCTACCGGAATAATAACAAAACGTAAACCAAAGGCCAAGCCAATTACCCAAACACATTTCACCATAACAACTATTTTTTACCGCCCAACAACGGCCTCTATTTTTTTTGCCAACTATACTTATCTTGCGCCTTTCTAATAACTACACAAACGTTGCGCTGTTGAGATATCTATTTTTGTTTACCTTCCTTTCGTTCAGCTTTCTAATACAGGCGCAGAAAAAAAACAATGCCTACCAGTTACAAATTCAAAAAGCAGTTGCTGCCATAGAGGTAGATGGAGAAATGAATGAACCTGACTGGCAAAATGCGGATGTAGCCAAACAATTCAGCATGGTATTTCCAATGGATACCAGCCTTGCCAATGTAAAAACAGAGGTTCGGATGACATACGATAAAAAAAACATTTACATTATTGCCGTATGCCATAAGCAAAAACCTGGTCCCTACATGGTTGAGTCATTGAGACGAGATTTCAGTTTTGGCAAGAACGATAATTTTATATTTTTTATTGATCCGTTTGATGACCGAACCAATGGCTTCACCTTTGGTGCCAATGCAGCCGGTGCCCAATGGGATGGCACTTTGTATAGTGGTGGCACCGCCGACCTTAGTTGGGACAACAAATGGATATCGGTTGTAAAAAACTATCCCGACAAATGGATTTTCGAAGCTGCCATTCCTTTTCAAACCATCCGTTATAAAAAGGGCATTACCAAATGGGGCATCAACTTTAGCCGCCTTGATATCAAGGAGCCTGAAAAATCGAGCTGGGCTCCGGTGCCCCGCCAATTCCCTACGGCTTCGCTTGCCTACACCGGCAATCTTGTTTGGGATGCGGCTCCGCCGGAAGCAGGTGCCAACATTTCGGTAATCCCCTATTTGCTGGGTGGCCTTACCAAAGATTATAACCGTGGAAAGCCTACAGCCTACCGCAAAGAAATTGGTGCCGATGCCAAGATTGCACTCTCTTCTTCCCTCAATTTAGACCTGACGGTGAACCCCGATTTTTCGCAGGTGGAAGTGGATAAACAGGTGACCAACCTGGACCGGTTTGAATTATTTTTTCCGGAAAGAAGGCAATTCTTTTTAGAGAATGCTGATCTCTTTGCCAATTTTGGGTATTCCAATATCCGTCCTTTTTTCTCCCGCCGAATTGGATTGGGGGTGCCGATAAATTATGGTGCCAGGTTAAGTGGCAGCCTGGATAAAAACTGGCGTATAGGTATTATGGATATGAAGACCAAAGCCGAATCCACCACTGGATTACCTGCACAAAACTTTACGGTGCTGGCATTGCAGCGAAGGTTGTTTGCCCGTTCCAATATCCGGTTTATGTTTGTAAACAAACAGTCTGTTAATTACATTCCCGGAAAGGATACTACCAAACCCAACTATTCCATGTACAATCGAAACCTGGGGATTGAGTACAACCTGGCATCCGCCAACAATTCATTTTCCGGCAAAGCGATGGTGATCAAATCTTTCAGTCCCGGCAGCTCCACCGGCGATTTTGTACATGCTGCCAACCTGCAGTACACCAATAGAAAATGGACCATCGGCTGGCAACACGAATATGTAGGAAGAAATTATAATGCCGAGGTTGGTTATGTCCCCCGTAATAATTACATCAAATTAAATCCACAGATTAGCCACTTATTTTTCCCTAAGAAAGGAAAGGTATTAAGTCATGGCCCCCTTTTAAGTTCGGCTTACTTCTTCAATGAATCGTTTTACCAAACCGATAATGAATCCTACTTGAATTACAAAGTCAACTTCCGCAACCTGAGGACCTTTGATGCCTGGGTAGCGCATGATTATGTAGAACTGCTAAAACCATTTGACCCAACCAACTCAGGCAAAGACACGCTTGCCAGGGGTACCAGACATACCTGGAAGGCGTGGGGACTAAACTATATTTCAAAGCCCCAGCAATTGTTTACCTATGCCTTCTCTTCCCGCTATGGCGGCTACTATGCCAATGGTAGCAGGCTTAACATTACCGCCGATCTCGGCTATCGCTTTCAGCCCTATGTAAACATAACCATGAGCACCAGTTATAATTACATTGATTTACCAAAGCCATGGGCACAAACAAGGTTCTGGCTGATTGGTCCCCGCTTTGATATCACAGTAACCAATACCCTATTTTTTACGGCCTTTGTTCAGTACAACGAACAGCAAAAAAACATCAACTTAAATACAAGGTTGCAATGGCGCTACAAGCCCGCCAGCGATTTCTTTATTGTATATACCGATAATTATTATTCCGCCCCTTTGTACATACGAAACCGTGCCTTTGTGCTGAAGTTTACGTATTGGTGGAATATGTAACGCTGCTAATGTAAACAGCGCCTTAAGCATGATCTGTGAAGTATTTTTTTTAGATTTCAGCCCAATAAAACTTTGCCTGTTAGTGTCGGTAGCACCTCAGAGTTGGATACTGCTAGTGTTGGTTCAAATTCAGGTCAGATAACTCAGGAGGATAAACTTCTTTTATAACAGTTTGTACTTTTTTATTTTCGCAAAAAATTTCATCCAGATTTTCTACCAGCCACCATTGTTATTACTATCATATCCAGAAAAA
>JBBQQP010000056.1:0-13275 GCA_038215675.1 Chitinophagales bacterium
AATATACCAACATTATAAAAGCGATCAGGCAAGTCAGCTTCAAAAAGAAAAACTTATTCTTTTATGTGGCCGAAAAGGAGGCGATCAATCACAAAAAGTACTGCTTAATTTATTAAGTACCACTCCCTCTGAATATACCAATATTATAAAAGCATTGTATCGAAGTAATTACGTTCCCAAGACAGATGAACAGCAAATTTTTATAAACGTTGCAAATAAACTACTCTCACGGAGTGCAGGCATAATCTATATGCAAAGCAGCTTGCAATCAATGCAGGCAAAATATCAGCTTCTTATAAATTCCTTTTCACTGGAACTGCATAGTCTGCGGGAATCGCTGTTGTATCTTTTTGCATTATTGTACGATCGGGAGCATATAAATAAGGTACGGACGGCCTATGCCACCGAGAAGAGAGCCAGTATCATCAACGCAATGGAAATCATTGATATTGCTGTACGAAAAGATCTTGCCATCAGCTTCAATACCATTTTTGAGCCGGGTGATATAACAGAAAGAATGCACAGCTTAAGAAAAATTTATCCGATTGAGCTTTTTGAAAATGTCTCACAAATATTAACCCGGGTGTTATCAGAAGAAACAAGGCCTTATCACCAATGGACTTTGGCCGCCTGCTTATATACTTCTAAAAAGCAGCAGCATAAAATTGATCATTCTTTAATAAAAAAATATACATTAGCAGAAAATATGCTGCTTCGGGAAACGGCCTGTTTTGCTTTATAAATTTGCCACTCATTATTACATCTTTTTTCATTTATTTTAATCAAACACAATGTCTGCAAACGCCCCACAACAATTGCTCTTGCTTGAAAAGGTACTACTACTTAAGTCGCTTAGTATTTTTAAAGATACGCCTGAAACAATATTGGCTGAACTTGCCCCGCTGATGAAGGAGGAAGAGGTAGAACAGGATACGGTTGTATTCGAAGAAAACGAACCAGGTGATTGTATGTACATCATTTTATCAGGGGAAATTAAAATCCACAAAGGCAACAGTACCCTTGCAATTTTACAGGAAAAGGAAGTGTTTGGCGAGTTATCCCTGCTGGATGCTGAAACAAGAAGTGCCACCGCTACTGCCAAAACGGATTGTATTCTATTTAAAATTGACCAGGAACCTTTTTACGAATTAATAGAAACCAGGCCCGAAGTAGCAAGAGGATTTATTAAAATTTTATCCAACAGGTTAAGGCAATTGAATGAAAAGACGGCTCGTGGAGGATTATAAATAGGGCCTTTCCCTTTCTTGGCTATGAGAAATAACAATTAAACTTTTACGATACCAGGGGAGCGGCAGATATTATATTACATTCTTATTAGTTGGCTAAGAAATATCATTCTTCCGTGTTGATTATTCATGGTAAAAAGGATGATTTAATGATTTCAAGGTGTTGCAATTTTGGCGGCTGCCTCATTATTTTGTTGGTATTTGTAAAATAATGATGCTGGTTAAAAAATTTGATTTGAATTAAATTCCATTCATTTTCTGTTTCAACCAATCCTTTTGCTTTCAATTCTAAAAACAGGTTGTTGCTTATTTCCGGAAAATCGTGCCTTCCCAAATAATCAAGATCTGCATCACAGATAATTTCTTCCAACTTTGTAAGCGGCGTTTGTGGAATTTTAGTCGCCATGATCAAACCACAAATTATATCCAGCTGGGTTTGGTTCAATCCAAAAGCAGGCAATTCTTTTTTTGCCAAAATACATCCTGCTATTTCGTGGTCTTTATAAGTAGATAAAAAACCACTATCATGATAAAGGCAAGCAGCTTTTAAAAGAAAAAGCGCTTCCGAATCTTCAATTTGTTCGCTAAAAGCGATCCTTTGCACCTGGGTTTCTACATCAATTGTATGCTGCAGGCTATGGTAAAATAGATCTTTTGATAAACCATTCCCAAGCTTTTGCAAAATTTGCGACCTTATCGTATGATATAACTCCATTGCTGATTTTTCAATCGTTGTTACTACCAACGGTTATTTTGAATCTGGATATTTATATTAAAAAAAATTAGGGTGAATCGAAAAACATATTGAATAACGACTTACATCAAATAGTCAACATTTGCTTTTATTGTAAAAACACAAAATCGAAATACAATGTACAATACATTCAACCTGATGTAGGTATGCAATAATAATATTACTAATTAAATTTGAAATATTTTATTTTCGGATATCTATTAAAGTTCTATATTTGGGCACCGTTACTGATATCAATTGCAGTAATCAGAAATCCACTCTTATAAATAATTGTTTCTCATCCCCCTTTTTTATTAATTACTAACAGCGGATTTCCTCCGGTTTTATTAACTCTTTCCAAGAAACGACTTAATAAAAGCTGAGTCCGTATTAACCATTTTAAAAGGCTTAACCTAAACGATTATTTTATGAGACGGAGCACTACTTTTTTTCTGAAAATGAAGATATCTATTTTTGTTTTAATCCTAAGCATATTTGCTTGTAACACATTGTTGGCTCAACAAACAAAGATTTCTGATTATGTAATATTTGGAGGAACCAATGGACAGGCAGGTAAAACAGCACCTGCAGCTCCGGGTTATGGGGTTACCATTGGGTCACCATCCACTATCCAGGGCGGCTCAATTGGTAGTTATCAATTTATTAGATCAACCGGCAGTGTAACTTTCGGTACAGCTGCCAATCAAACGAATATATACAGTGGTGGCACAATCGCATTAGCAGGTAGTAATATTGTTAGAGGCAATATTGCGGCCTCAAACTCACTTGGTCGATCAGGTACTATTCTTTCTGTAGGAGCCAACGCAAACCTTGGAGGTAACCTTGATGTAAATGGAAATATAATCATCACTAATGGAGTCGTCTCAGGAGTTGTTACCAACCCAATAGGTTCTACCTATCAATTAGGAGGTATTACAATCGCAAATATTAAAGGGACACCATCACTCCCCTTGCTTCCTTCAATTGCCATTAGTAATTTCCCAAATGCTGGTACAGAAAATATTACTTCTACCACCAATAAATCACCAGGCGCTTATGCAAACCTTTCGCTCAGTGGAAATAATACCCTTACCTTATCAGGACCTGGTGTTTATGTTTTTAGTTCAATTAATACTTCCGGACCTAACAGTAATATCGTTTTTGATTTTAAGAATACTACTTCGGGAAACTTTCTAATGTATGTTTACGGGGATATTAAACTAAATAGAACAACATTTAGTATGATAAATGGTGGGTCTGCGAGCCGAATTTACACCGAAACCCATGGTACAGGTTCAACAAATGCAGATGATAGAACAGCCGCGTTTTTTATGTCGAACGGTTCAAATGGTTCTGGTAATCAATCAGGTTGGTTGGGTGCAGTTTGGGCACCTTATGCAGCCATCAGGGTTGGTTCACCAAATGGCCCGTCAATGTCCGTAAACGGTGCATTATGGAGTGGGACTCAAGTAAACATTCAAAGCGGGGTTAACTTTACTTATGCCCGGTACAGTGGGTGTAATCTTACGGGATCAACTACCCAAACAAATGTACTTTGCAAGGGCGATGCTACAGGAGCAATAAACGTTACTGTAGCAGGGGGTGTTAGCCCTTATACCTATGCCTGGACCGGGCCGACCGGTTTTGTATCAACTAATTCTGCCAGTATAAGCAGACTCAAAGCGGGTATTTATAATGTTACCATCACTGATGCGGCTGGTTGCACAGGTAATACCGCTGCTGTAAACATTACTGAACCTGCTGTTGCATTGAGTTCCTCTACAACACAGGTAAATATCCTTTGTAATGGAGCTTTAACAGGGTCTGTTAAAGTGTTACCAATTGGAGGAACAGTTCCCTATTCATTTTTATGGAGCAATGGTGCAACAATAGAAGACCTGAGTGGCTTAGCCACAGGTGCATACAATGTTACTGTAACTGATAAAAATGGTTGCACTACTACCGCATCAGCAACCATTACACAATCATCTTCAATCAACATATCCAGCATCCTTTCAAACGGACCAATTTGCGCAGGAACAAATTTAAATCTAACAACAGCCGCAGACGGAGGCACCGGGACTTTGTCTTACAGTTGGTCTGGTCCAAATGGATTTACATCCTCTTTACAAAACCCTATTATCCCCGCAACTACCACAGCTACATCCGGCAGGTACATTTTAATTGTTACAGATATCAATGGCTGTAGCAAATCAAATTCTATAGATGTAATTGTTAACGCAAATCCGAATGCCAATGCGGGTGTTGATAAAACACTGCAATTTACCGGCAACTCCACACTTAAAGGAACATCCTCTACTGTGGGTAATTTGAATTACAATTGGCAAGCGGGTAATGGTGGCGTTTTTGACCCGCCGGGTACGCCAACCAACACAAATGTAATTGGCGTTTCTTCAGCTGGCATCTATACTTTAACCGTCGCCAATGTGTCAACAGGTTGTTTTACTACTGATAATGTAGAAGTAACCAGTAAACTGAATAAAATTATTGGTTCTGAACTCCAATCTATTTTTGAAAATAAAACCACTGATAATTCAATTTTTGATATTGAAGATGGATACATTAAGATAGACATTATTGTACTTGATATTCCGGGTAAAAGAACTGCTGTAATTAATCAACTGTATGAAACAACAGGCCGTCCTGATTTTAAGGGACTTAAAGATTCACTTCCGAATGGCTTTAGCAGGCTAACCATTACGGGCAGGTACCCAATTGATTCACTACCGGAATTGAATAATCTTGGAAATATGGTCAATTACATCAGACCTTATTACCGGCCAATTTTATTTAGTGCATCAAATGTAACAATTGGTGGAGATACTTCTGAAGTGGGCATCAGATCAGCGGGCGACACCGCAATCCGTTCGCATCTTGTAAGGGGTGGATATGAAATTTATGGTAAGGATATTAAGGTAGGTGTCATTTCAGATAGTTATGCCAACGTAACCAATGGAACATCAGCAGTTGCCCCCTTCAACCCGGTATTAACTACACCTTATACTAATTCACCTGTGGGTACGGTAAACCCACTTGTACAAAAATTCAGGACCAATACATTTGATCAGGACATTGCCAATGGTGACTTACCAGGCGCTGCAAATCCATTTGGCTACCTCAAAAATATAAATGTGTTATTAGATCAACCTGCAAAAGGAACCGATGAAGGAAGGGCAATGTTGCAAATTGTACATGATGTTGCTCCTGCTGCAGAGCTGTATTTCCGCACCGGCTTTTTCACAGCGGGTGATTTTGCCAAAGGCATTAAGGAATTAAAAGATGCAGGTTGTGATATCATCGTGGATGACCTCACTTATATAACTGAGCCATTCCTGAAGGATGGGATTGTTGCAAAAACAGTAAATGAACAGGTGCTGGATAAGAAAATGACTTATTTTTCCGCAGCTGGTAACTTCGGAAACAAATCCTATGAGCGTAATTTCAATCCAAAGGTGATTACAACCGGTATATTGGCTGGACAAACTGCCCACGATTTTGGTGGTGGCGATATTTATCAAAAAGTAAGGCTTGCGGCTGGTAACTATACTTTTGTATTTCAATGGGTAGATAATATATATTCACTGGATGAAACCCTTGGTACCATTAATGACCTTGATATTTACCTTACAAAAAATACGGACGGTACCGGTCTTGTTGGATTCAACAGGAATAATTTAATTGGCGATCCTATTGAATTTATTCCCACTACTATTCCAGGTATACCGGGTGTTGATTCAGTAGACTATAATATTTTAATTATAAACAATAACCCTGGCAACCCTGCCCCAAGAATGAAGTACATTGTATTTCGGGGAGGTATCCGGTTTATGGAAGGCTTTGCAGGAGAAGGCGCTTCTACACTGGTGGCCCAGGCAAATGCTGCCGGTGCGATAGCTGTTGGTGCGGCCCGTTACAACTATGTAAAAAATTATATAAATAAAGTACCTGCAGGTTATCCTGTTGCTGTTCCAAATAATCCATTGATACCATCTTCGATTCTTTCCAAACCGCAAATTGAAACCTTCTCCTCAATTGGTGGCACGTTCACAAATGGAGAAAGCACACCTAGAAATAAACCCGAACTGGTGGGACCCGATGGTGGAAACACCACTGTAAAACTGGGCCAGGATTATCCGGATTGGGCCCTGGATGGCTATTCCAATTTCTTTGGGACATCAGCGGCAGCGCCCCACATAGCAGGTGCCGCGGCATTGCTGATGGAAGGAAGAAAGAAATATTTAGGTGTCGCTTCTACCTCTCCTGATGAAATGAAAAGCCTTTTACAATCTACGGCGGTAGATATGGCAACAACTGGTTTTGATTATATCTCTGGTAAGGGTTTTGTGGATGTAGATTCTGCTATGAGAAGTTTCGCCTCGCCAAGACCTCGAAGTATTAAACTGGTAATACCAAGCTCCAGCCCCCTTACAATTCCCGGAAACCAACCTTTCCTGCTAAAAGTTACCGGCGAAAACTTTAGCGTTAATTCTGAAATATGGATAAATGATACAAAGCTAACTACCCTTTCTATCAGTGCTACCATGGATACGATATGTGCAACTATCCCGGCGTTTACAGGAAATCCGCAGATAAGGGTATACACAGCTCCCAAAACAAATTACAATGATGGTGGCTTTTCAAATAGCCTTAATTTCTTCACAGCTGATATTGTCATCAGGGCAGTTGATACTACTATCAAATATGGCCAACAGATTCCCAATCAGCAATCCATCAAAACAATCATTACGATTAATGGCAAATTATTAAAAGACACTACTGTATCCTTAGCGGATATAGGCCTTAACAATAATATTCAATATATAGTAACAGCAGGGCTAAACAGTAAAGTAGGTACTTATACGATCCTGCCGAATTTTACGACCCTACCGGAAGATGCGTTATTAAGAAAATACAATTATGATTTCTTTAAAGGCGATTTGAATATCCAAAAATTGCCCCTGAAAATTACACCCAACGACAAGGTGGTACCTTACGGACAGTATATCGGTGATGTGAGCTTCAAATATGATTTTGATCCTGCTTATCCGCTTGCCAACGCCCAGTCTTTACTGGATGAAGTGAAAACCTTCCATCAGTCCTACCTGCCAAACAATGCATTGGCTGTAATTAATGATTTTTCAAAAGTACAGGAAGATCTTACAACACTTAAATTCAGTGACCTGGCTAATTTAAATATGATGGTAAGCCTGGCGGCGTTGAAAAATTCCCGCAAGTTTGATGTAATAAATAATAAACTGGTCCCGGCATCTGATCCAAATAATTATAATATTCAGTACCTGCTGGATCTGTCTTCTCAATCTATTTTTGATTATAAAAATAATTCCTCAAAGACTAAATTTATAAACGGCTTTACAGGATTGAGTAATAAAGCCATATTGAGCCTGAATTCATTGGCCAGCAATACAGGCAATGTACTTTTTAATGGATCGCTGGTTCAAATGCTAAACGGTTCACTGGTTCAAATGTTGAACAGCGATTCCGATCCTCGTGCGCCCCTGGTAAATGGCTCGCTGGTGCAACTTTTAAACGGAAGCCTGGTGCAATTGTTAAACGGTGTGCCAACACCTATCGCCAATGGCTCCCTGGTGCAGTTACTAAACGGATCGCTGGTGCAATTACTAAACGGTGTGGCTACGCCTATCCCGAATGGTTCACTGGTGCAACTATTAAATGGAACCACCTTAACAAATGGATCATTGGTGCAGATGTTGAATGGTTCTCTGGTGCAGTTGTTGAATGGACAAAATATTCCAATCGTCAATGGTTCATTGGTACAGATGCTCAATGGCAGCCTTGTTCAAATCTTAAATGGCGTACCAACTGCAATCCCCAACGGCTCACTGGTTCAGATGTTGAATGGCTCACTGGTTCAGATACTGAATGGTTCGCTCGTTCAATTACTGAATGGTTCGCTGGTACAGTTACTGAATGGTTCTCTGGTACAGTTGCTAAACGGTTCTTTGGTACAATTGCTGAACAGTAATGCTGCGGGTAGCGATAATCCATCTATTAAATCAGCCGTAATCTTTGACGAAGCTGATGTGACTAATAAATTGGTAGGCTCTATGTTTGGTATCAACATGATTACCGGGCTTAATGCCGGTCTACAAAAACTTGTTCCAGGCGTACTGATAAATGAGAATTTTGAAATAACCTACGGTTTGGGTAATGTGGATATTCAACCTGAAAATATTACCATAACTCCAAATACAGGACAGAAAAAAATCTACGGACAGGTTGATCCAACTATTACCTACACAGCAAATAAGGCACTTCAGGCTGGAGAAACGTTCAGTGGATTAATAACGAGAGCAGAAGGTGAAACAGTAGGTACCTATGCGATCAATTCTGGTGGATTATCTATTAAAAATGGTGTTAAGGATGTGAGCAGTAACTACAATATCATTTACAATCCTGCAAATTTCGCAATTACCAAACGTCCAATTACTATTACAGTAACAACAGGTCAAAGCAAGTTGAATGGAGATCCGGATCCCATCTTTGCTTATACATCCACACTCTCAGGCAGTTCACCTGCACAGGGCTTGAGAAGCCCAGATGCATTCAGTGGATCGTTGACAAGAGTAGATGGCGAAAATGTTGGTACCTATACCATTCTTCAGTCAGGACTTACAATTAGAAATGGTATAACTGATGTAAGCAGCAACTATACCATTACTTACATCGGAACTACTTTTGTTATTTTGACCAACCCTTGTCTAATCACGCATAGTAGTGTGTCGAATTTTGGAAGTACTGCTAACCCTAGAACCCCCACCAGTCTTTGGTTTAGCATGACCACAAAGGTGAGTGGACAACTGGTGAACGATGGGGACTACCTTTTATTTAAATCTGGCGACATTACGTTCACCAATATCACCTCTACACCAGCTGTAGCAAACTTTCCTCTACCTGCCGGAAAGATAGTTGCCAAAACAGGTACACTTACACCAATTTCAAGTTATGATTCGGTAGCCAGAATATGGACCACCTTTGTTCCTTTGGGCTTCAGCAGCACATCAGATATCTTTGTTACAGGTGCAATCATTAACTCAACCACAGGTTTTGTTAGAAAGAACAAAGACAGACATGTTGCAAGGGGAATCTTCTATAGCAATGTAAATTTTATAGATAAATGGGGGTATGCAATGGCAGCTTATCAGCGTCCATCAACTACCTATATTTATTACAAAGATGTCTATCAAGCCGGGAGCGTTCAATCAGTGAATGGAAGTTATAAATCCGGCACGGCGCTCAATATATTAAACTGGCTTGTAAATGGCGCCAGTGGCGGTGGTGGTAATAATTATACCGGTAGTAGTAGTTCGTTTGATAATTTTACTGCATGTCCGCCAAGTACTAATTCTGTAATAAGCAGGTCAATTATTAGTCCATCACCGCTAAGTGCAGGACGGGTAGTGTTAAAAGATGTTTTGCTTAGCAAAGAGAGCATGGAAGTTTATCCAAATCCGGCCACAAACTTTATCGCACTTACATTTGTTCCGGGTGCTACAGGTAGTTCGGAGATTACCCTATTAACCATTGACGGTAAAAAGGTATTGGGAATTGATAATGGCGTTTGTGAAGCTGGAAGAAAATACTACAAACGAATGGATATCGGCAGTCTGGCAAAAGGTGTATACATCATCCAGTTAAGAAGCGCTGATAAAATAACCATCAAAAAAGTAATTATCAACAGGTAATTTTATGATGATTCTTTATATTCGCATCAGCATTTTAGTAAAGGCAAATAATTATGAAAAGAAAAACGCTGTGTTTACTGGTATTATTCACACTGTTTGCTTTTACAATTTTTTCACAAACCACGGAAGGTGTTATAGCAAGTAAGGAAGCTGATACTGCATCAGTAAACGCCCTGTTGAAGCAAAGTAAAACAGTGATGGCGGAAAACCCGGATAAGGCAATCGAACTTGCTACCCAGGCCGGGGCCCTTGCTGATAAAATTGGGTTTAGTAAAGGAAAAGCATATGCCTTAAAAAATATAGGCCTGGGTAATTATTACAAAGGAAAATATTTGGAGACCCTTGAATATTTCAATGCATCCCTGGCTATTTTTGAACAGCTAAGGGATGATTTAGGGGAAGCAAATTTATTGAATAATATTGCAGGGATTTATGTTGAACAAGGTGATGAAGCCAAAGGGTTGGAATTTTCTCTACAGTCGTTGAAACTATCAGAAAAAGTAGGAGATAAACTTAGAATACTTTCTGCATTAAATACCATTGGCAGTATTTATAGTAATAAACCGGCAACCTATGATAAAGCGCTCGGCTATCTTAAAAGGGCTTTGCCTTTGTGTGATTCGATTGGGGACAATGCTGCCTATGGCACTATTGCAGGAAATATCGGCGATATTTATCTTCAGCAAGATTCACTGGTTATGGCTGAAGAATATTTTAATCAATCCATTAAAAAGCTTGGTAACAATGTTAATAGCTCGTTTGCCTACAACGGGATTGGTAGAGTAAATTTAAAAAAAGGTAATTATACATTGGCATTGGCCTATCACAATAAGGCATTGGTTATTGATGAAAAACAAAATAGCAACCTGCCAATGCTCAGGACATTGGAAGGAATTGCGAATGTCTATATTGGGCAAAAAGATTATCGTGCTGCATTGATTAATTTCAAAAAAGCTAGTGCAATAGGTGAAGAGTTAAAAGCCCAAGATGATTTAAAAGATATTTACCTTGCCATGTCGGTCGCCTATGTAAACATAGAAGATTACAAGAATGCTTATAAATACAAGTCCCTTTATTCCGTTATAAAAGATACATTATACAATCTTGCGACTTATAAAAAATTGGGATCGTTGCAATTTGACTTTGCCCTGGAGAAAAAGCAAGGCGAAATAACCCTTCTCACAAAGGATAAAGCCCTTAGTGATTTACAGGTAAAAAGACAAAAATTTGCCACAAATGCGTTTGCCGCAGGACTTGCCCTGGTGTTGATGATAGCTGCGTTAATTTTTAGAAACTACCGGGAAAAAGTAAAAACAAACAGGCTACTCGATCAACAGAAAGCACAAATTGAAGATTTGTTATTAAATATTCTACCTGCAGAAGTAGCCAACGAATTAAAGGAAAATGGTAAGGCAATTCCAAGAAATTACGATTCAGTGTCTGTTATGTTTACCGATTTTAAAGGCTTCACCACCATCGCTGATAAAATGTCGCCACAGGCACTGGTTGAGGAATTGAATGACTATTTTATTGAATTCGACCGGATCATTGGCAAACATAATCTCGAAAAAATAAAGACCATCGGGGATGCGTATATGTGTGCAGGTGGTATTCCTACCCCTGATGAGAGACATGTCTTTAATATAATCAAAGCGAGTCTTGATATCCAGGCATTTGCAGTTCAAAATAATATCAAACGATTTGAAGCAGGCCTCGAACCCTGGGATTTGCGAATTGGAATTCATGTAGGCCCCATTGTGGCAGGAGTGGTTGGCAGAAGAAAATATGCCTATGATATCTGGGGTAGCACCGTTAATATTGCCAGTAGAATGGAAAGCAATGGAGAACCGGGCCAGGTGAATATTTCAGCAGCCACCTACGAACTGGTAAAGCATGAATTTAACTGTATTTACCGCGGTAAAATTTATGCCAAGAACGTAGGGGAAATTGATATGTATTTTGTTGAAAAAATCGAACACCTTCAGCAAAGTGAAATGTCGTCGAATACTATTGTAAAGAATAGTTCTCTTTCAAACTAATAAACAAAATTTTTAAAAACTGGTTTATTTACTTTTTCCTTCTTCTATTTACTGCCGGGTCAATCGATCTATTAGTAACTGATGTTGCGGATATCGTTTTGACAGTTCAACTGCTTTAGCCAATTCAAAATCATTAAAATCGAAACCTGGTGCCACCGTGCATCCAACAAAAGAAAAATCTGCACCGCTGGCTGGCTCAGAAGCAAACCAACTCTCTGCCGGCACCACCGCCTGGAACTGCTCCCCTTCATTCAAATTATTTCCCAGCCTGATAATTTCCAGCCGTCCATTCAAATGTATAACGTAAATCAAAAGTGAACCTCCTGCATAAAAATGCCAGCATTCATCACTGTTGATTTTATGAAAGGCAGAAAAATTACCCTGTTCCAATAAAAAATAAATGGCGGTGCTATAATGTCTGTCACCATTAAATCGCTTAGGTAGAGATGATTTGGGAATTATTTCAACTGACCGGTAATTTTCTTTAAAAAAGCCGCCTTCCGGGTGAGGTAACAGATTGAATTTTTCAACCAGTGATTTTGAGGTAATGGAGTTATTCATGATTTAAAATTATACCCATTGGATTGATTGGCAAAATACTTTTAATTTTAAAATCCTGGTTTCTCAGGTAGTTTTTTTACACCTGATACGACTATCTTATTCTTGTTGTTATTGAATTATGTATGTCGGAATTTTTTCGAATTGCATATATTTTCAGACTATACTTGTATTCCTGATAATTAAAGATGCCCATTCGGACAGTTATAGCAGCTGTTCGTCCTGTTTGTTGTTATTACAATGATTTCAAGTTGTAAATTTCAGTGTCAGGTAAATAATTAATACCACCCGATAAAAAAATTAAATGAAGAGTAAAAAAAACTTTCCAACACCAACCTACCTTTAAATAAATTTATGGTTGAAACCTGGTAAAGCGTTCTTAAATGCTAACTTTTTAATGTGTTTTAAATATAATATTAATTTTCAGGATGATATCCATAATTTAGCAATTCCAATAATCTATGCTGTATCCAATTCAATAACATTGTTATTAAACTTCCGGTACCCGTTTATCTTCTCCCAAAGATTTCAAAGAAACATATAATTTTTAAACTGTCTAATTATTAAACCGAATTAACAATGAATTCTACATCTACCATTGCCCGTAACTTAAGCAATTTAGTTGCCGCCTTATTGACTTTAAAAGTCAGAAAAAATATGCTGCCAGTTTTTATTTTATTGGTAGCTTTATTAAGCATTGCGCCGGGGAGTGTAAAAGCACAGAGTACCGGTGATTACCGAAGTATCATAACTGATGGTAGTTCGGTTTTAACTTTATGGGAAAATGCATCATCATGGGAAAGGTTTAACGGGGTTAGTTGGGTTGGGGCTGTGGCGGCACCCAATTTTAACGATGGTGTAATTACGATAAGAACCCCTACTTACATATTAATTAATGCCAATTTAACACTCGATCAAACCATTGTGCAAAATGGCGCAACCATTCAACCAAG
>JBBQQP010000057.1:0-13266 GCA_038215675.1 Chitinophagales bacterium
GAAAATTCAACAGGACTTAACCAAGTTCCTAAAAAATCAGCGCCGATACTGACAATAACTTTTGCATTATCAAAATGGTAAGAAGGAATTGATTTTTTACCATAACAGGTTTCATTTGCCAACAACATCCCGCTGTAACTAACTGCATCATACTGTACGTGACGACTACCAGCAATTTTGGCTAAAAATTCGGAAATAATCTGGAGTGTAGTTGGAGAGTTGATAGTAGATGTAAGCAAAATTACCGGTTTGCCGGCAACGCCGTTCATTGCGTCCAAAATCAATTTATCAAACGCCTGAAAGGTTGTTACTTCTTTAAAATCTGCACCCGCTTTTTGCATTGGATACCGCAGGCGGGTGGTATCATATAAATCCAATACGGAAGCCTGAACCAAAGCACTGGTTCCGCCCTTCGTAATAGAAGACATTTCATTCCCTTCAATCTTAATAGGACGGCCATCTCTCTGTTTTACAATAACGGATGTAACATCGCCTTCAATAACGCAGGTAGAAGCATAAAAATTTGAAACTCCTGGTATAAGATCGTCTGGTTTCTGCAAGTATGGAACCACATTGCGCACTGGCATTTCGCAACTTGCAGCTAAAGTAGCTGCAGCAGTGCTAAAACCCAAATATTTAAGAAAATCCCTCCGTGGGGTCTTTGCATCTAAAATTCCTTTATCATCAAGATCCGCCAACGGCAATAGTTCTTCTTTAAACTCTTTTTCGGCCGTTTGCTGAAAAGCTTCCGACTGATTTAATTCTCCAAAATTTTGCCAGTACTTTTTTTCCATAATATGATAATGCTAATGTGCTATTAGCTAATGTGCTAATGTGCTAATGTGCTATTTTTATTTTATTAAGAAGTCTTTTAAAATGACAATCTATTTATTTAAAGGCGGCATAATTGCTCTTTTTAAATAATAATTTATCTTTTAATTAATGTCAATCAGGAATAAACCGAAGTGGTTTATTCGCAAATTTTTTAATAGTGACATTTCTGACATTCTGTACCACCAATCTTTTCAACGGTTACGCTATCCATTTTTCCAGCTTTAATGTCGTTGTGAAATTTTTCGTAAATGCTATAGAATTTGTTGCCCTGACCGGTAGCCTTATCGTAGAAATCAACTTTGCTTTCGCGGTGGCAGTTGATACACCAACCCATACTAAGATCAGAATACTGGTAGACTTCCGGCATTTCCTGAATATTGCCATGACAGGTTTGACAATTTTGCTTTCCAACTTTTACGTGCTGGCTATGATTAAAATAAACATGATCAGGAAGGTTGTGAATTTTAACCCACTCAATTGGCCTGCCTGGCTTATCGTATACTTTCTTTTCAGGGTTCCATCCTGCATAAGAATACAATTTTTGTATTTCAGCAGTACCGTTTACCTGGGTGCCATCTTCCTTTACAATTGGATCGCCTTTGTATTCCTTGATGGCCATGTGACAGTTCATACAGGTATTTACTGCAGGTACGTTAGAATGTTTGCTATCCTGTGCTCCGCCATGACAATACAAACAACTGATTTGGTTGGTACCGGCGTGTACTTTATGAGAATAATAAATCGGTTGCTCGGGCTGATAATTTTTCATACGGCCTAGCCCCATTGCTGCATTAATGGTCATATAACCACCAGAACAGAATAAAACTAGTATACCCATCATCAAATAGGTTTTATTGCGATAGAAAGGAACTGGTTCAGAGCGAAGAATACCATCCTTTTCGTCAGATAATTTGCGCAGGCTGCTATTTACCTGAAGTAACACCATAGCTATTACCGCAAGTATTAATGTAAGAATTCCAAATAGTAATGAGTTATCTTCTGCCGGAGCAGCAACACCCCCAACTGGCACAACGGTAACTGGAGCAGTGTAAGCATCTGCATAATCTAAAATTGCTACGATTTCTTCTCTTTTCAGATTAAACTGCGTCATACGGGAACCATACTTTGCCAGCAAGCTCTTTGCGTAGGGATCGGTTTCCAGCATTGAATTCACATTATTAACCCATTTTATACTCCACTCCGGATTGGGAGCTCTTTTCCTTGCCCCTTGTAACATCGGACCTGTGTAGTCCTCCAATGGTTTGTGGCAGTTGGCACAATTGGCTTTGAATAATGCCTCGCCGTCAGCGGCAAAACTTGCATTGGTAAAAGAGACCAACACTATAAAAAAAACACTTGTTAAAATGATTTTAAAGACTTTTCTATTGGGACTCATACAGATGAAAACGGGTGTCTGGTGTGGAAAAATATCCTTCAATGGGTGCAAAAATAAGGCAGGATATTGACATAATACTAACATTTTAAAAAAAAATTTTCCACGTCAGGATTGATTTTCAGTTAATTGTTGAATCTCTGTAATACTGATTGTCATGAATTTGTAAACAAATTATCTATATATTTTTTTTATTTCTATGAACCTTTTTCACGAATTTTTAATACACTTTTGCTTAATGTTTAAGAGATTGAAAGAACGTTGGCAGGTTAATGGCACAAGCCTGGCATTTATCATCTGTACCTTCGCTTTGGGAGGAAGCATTTGTGGTATTGCTGCAAGAAAGCTTCTTTCATTTACAGCTGTGGAAAAAGGTTTGTTTTGGGTGATACTATATATACTCCTTGTTACATTACTTTGGCCTTTTTGTGTTTTACTAGTTAGTATCCCCTTTGGTCAATTTACATTTTTTATAAAATACCTCACTAAAATCTGGAAGCGGATGGGCGGTAAAAAACAAACAGCAGTATCTGTTGCAATATTTGCCAGTGGCGCAGGCAGCAATGCGGAAAAAGTTATTGAACAATCTTTTTTTTTAGCTAATAAGGGAACCGCCAATTATACAATTGATTTAATTGTATGCAACAAACCCGGAGCAGGTGTGTTGGATATTGCAGCTAAAAACAATATAGAAACAATAGTGATTAACAAGGAAGAATTCTTTAAAGGTGATGCCTACATTAATCATTTACAAGAAAAAGGAATTGAATTTATTGTACTTGCCGGATTTTTATGGAAAATACCTGTGTCTTTAATTAGAGCTTATCCCAATAAAATCATCAATATTCACCCGGCACTTTTGCCAAAATATGGTGGAAGGGGTATGTACGGATCTAAAGTTCACGAGGCTGTTATTGCGGCCGATGAAAAAGAAAGTGGCATTAGCGTGCATTATGTAGATGAACATTACGATCATGGTGAGATTATTTTTCAAGCCAGATGCGGTATCAATGAGCAGGAAACACCGGAAAGCCTTGCAGAAAAAATTCACCTGCTCGAACACAAGCATTACCCGGAGGTAATTCAAAATTTATTTCAGATGCAAAATAGCCGTTAAATCATCCACACAATAACTGAAACAAATTTTGTTAATGTAATATTGTAACCAATAACCTAATCTTCCTGCAAAATCAGATTAAAATATATTTTATCATATTGCTGCTGTTCATTACAGGAGGTAATGCAATTGGTCAACTTACGATCAGCGGCACGGTTTTCGACTCCTCGAAAACCATTCCTATAGTAAACGTTTTAGTTAAAAGCAGCAATGGTACCCAAGCCATTACAGATTCAAGCGGCAGATATGAAATCGTAACCTCACACAGGGATTCCCTCACTTTTATATACAATAATAAGCCAACTGCAAAATTTGCAGTTAAACAGATCTCCAATATTGGCAGTTTTGACATTTCTCTACACGTACGGGTGGCTGAAAAGTTTAAGACCATGAAGGAAGTGAAAGTATACTCAAAAAATTTCAGGCAGGATTCCATCGAAAACAGACGGTATTATAGTAAAATTTTTGGCTATGAAAAACCAGGAGTGTCATCTTCCATTAACCCCGGCTCGGGTACGGTAGGACTGGATCTGAATGAGTTCATCAATATTTTTCGGTTCAAAAGAAACAAGCAATTGCGCAAAATGCAAGACCGGCTGCTGGAACAGGAGCAGGAAAATTATATTAAATACCGGTTTAATAAAACTGCTGTAAAAAGGATCACTCGCCTGCAAGGTGCTGAGCTGGATAATTTCATGAGCCTTTACAGACCCAATTTTGAGTTTACTCAAATGGCTTCTACAGTTGAGTTCTATCAATATATTTTAAATGCATCTTACCAGTTTAAAAAAGAATTACTAATAAGGGAAAATAAAAGAAATTAAGCTTCGGAAGTTTTTATAAATTGGGATTTGAAATACATTGATAGTTATACGTTGACGATTACACAAATTATGACTGAAATCCATATGGTAAACAGTTAAATAATTAAACCATCAATTCAACAAACCTTCAATAATTAACCTCAAGATTTTAAGCCTTATTTATGGATCAAACTACTTTAGGTATTGGTACCCGGTTACAACATACGCAATATGGCCCCGGCGTAATCTGCGGTGTCCGTTACGCCACCTATCTTATTTCATTTATTCACCATGGTGTAAAAGAAATCGACAAAACAGATCAGAAGCTGGATGAAATTATTCCTGAAAATGTAACTGTAGAGGTAGAAACCGTTTCAGCCACTGAAAAATCACTTTTGAAAATTTTGCGTCTATGGGCAGATGTCAGCGAAATTGTTCCGTTGGGCGATCGATGGAAAGGTGGTACCATGCTTTTGCAACCTTATGATAAAACCCAAAAACCCAAAGAAATTCCGGTTGATATTTTCTTTCACAAAATTGTAATGTTACGGGACCGGTTGAGGGTATTGGAACAAAACATCAATAGCCATAAAATATTGACGGATGCGGAAAAAGTAAACTTACAACAGTACATAACCCGGGTATATGGTTCGCTTACAACCTTTAATGTTCTTTTTAAAGACAAAGAGCAATGGTTTGTGGGCGACAAGGGAAGTAACGAATAAATAAGCGTTGCTCAAATGAAAAACAAGGATTCGTCTGCAACTTAAAATCGACTTTTAATTATTGGAGAAAATACTCATATTAACATAAATTATTAAACAATTGCCAATGGCCAACTGTGTTTTTTGCAAACAAAAAAGTTCCGCATATTCTATACCCGTTTTTAATCAAATCCTTTTTGGGGCATTGTTATTCTTAATCATTACCGGCTATGGCTGCCGCAACAATACAAACTCGGTTCCGTATGGTATAAATCAGGAGGCCGGTAATTATGCCGATGTGAATGGAATTAAATTGTATTACGAAATTTATGGAAAAGGTGAGCCGCTGGTTCTTTTGCATGGCAATGGTGGCTCTATCAATGCAGGTCGTGCACAGATTGCTTTTTTTTCGAAACATTATCAAGTGATTGCAGTCGATAGCAGGGGCCAGGGAAAATCCAATGATACCAGCGATAGCCTGACTTACGACGAGATGGCATCAGATTTGAATGGCCTCCTTAATCATTTACACATCGATTCCGCTTATATTATCGGCCATAGCGATGGAGGAATAATCGGGTTGATTACTGCGTTCCGCTATCCGAAAAAAGTAAAAATGCTGGCGGCGATGTCGCCCAACATCCGTCCTGATAGTGTGGTATTATATTCAAAAGTAGCAGAGGAAAGTTCGAAAATAATGATGCTTTATGAAGACTCCTTAAAGGCCGGTTTTAAAAACATTACCAACAAGGCAAAATTGCTAAGATTGATGCAATATCATCCGCACATTTTAAGTGCCGAACTTTCAGCCATCAAGGCTCCGGTAATGCTACTGTGTGGCGATCGGGATGTAATACAATTATCACATATTATTGAAATATTCAGGGCCATTCCAAAATCCAATTTAGATGTTTTACCAGGCTCTACCCATTTTGCACCCAGGGAGAATCCTGAAATGTACAATGAAAGTATCAACCGTTTCTTTACCAAACCCTTTTCAATGCCAGATTCCTTTTGATACAAATTTGTAACCTAACCCTGCGTAAAAAAGCAGAAATAATATAAACTTGACGAATGAAAAAAATAATCATTATTCTTTTTTTGCCGATTGAATTGTTTGCACAATCATTTACTACAACTGAAATCAATCGATGGGAGCAGCAGTCAAAACGGGTAAACATTATCCGTGACAACTGGGGGATACCGCACGTTTATGGCAAAACGGATGCGGACGCTGTTTTTGGATTATTGTTTGCCCAGTGTGAAGATGATTTTAAGCGGGTAGAGATGAACTACATAGAAAAGCTCGGACGACTTTCGGAAGTTAAAGGCGAATCGGAGTTATACAATGATCTTTATCTGAAGCTCATCATCGACTCTGCCGATGCGGTAGCAGATTATAAAAAAAGTCCACAATGGTTGCAAAAACTAATGAACGCCTTTGCAGATGGCATCAACTACTATTTATATAAACATCCTTACGTTAAACCGGCATTACTTCATCGGTTTCAACCCTGGTATCCTTTGTTATGGACTGACGGAAGTATTGGCGCCATCAGCACCGGCGACATTACCGAAGCAGATGTAAAAAATTTCTATACGGGTAAGGATGCGCCCATAGCAGCAAAAGAAAATAAGTTTGAAGAAATTACCAGCGGTTCCAACGGCTTTGCCATAGCTCCTTCGAAAACAGCATCGGGCAATGCCATACTATATATCAATCCGCATGTAACCTTTTATTTCAGGCCAGAAGTGCAAATGGTAAGTGAAGAAGGATTAAATGTATATGGTGCCGTTACCTGGGGGCAGTTTTTTATTTACCAGGGTTTTAATGAATACTGTGGCTGGATGCACACGTCCAGCAATGTAGATGTGGCCGACTTATATGAAGAAAAAATCGTTCAAAAAAACGATCAGTTATTATATGAATATGATCAAAAACTGCGTCCGGTAACCCGGCAGCAAATAACCATTCGGTACAAAAAAGACAACCGGATTGAAACAAAAAATTTCACCGGCTTTTATACCCACCATGGCCCGGTAATGGCTAAACGAAACGGAAGGTACATCAGTGTGAAAGGCTATAACCGCTCACTCACCAGTCTAATACAAAGCTGGGAACGCACCAAAGCAAAAGGACTGGAAGATTACAAAAAGAATATGTCGCTGTATGCCAACACCTCCAACAATACCGTGTTTGCTGACAACAAGGGAAACATTGCATACTGGCATGGTGATTTTGTTCCGAGAAGAGATACAACCCTTAACTGGAGTAAACCGGTTGATGGAAGTATCTCGGCTACAGAGTGGAAAGGCTTACATACCCTGAACGAAATTGTGCATGTGTATAACCCTGCATCCGGCTGGATTCAAAACTGCAATTCCAGTCCATTTTCAGTTTCTGGTACCAGCAGTCCTAAAAAAGAAAATTTCCCATCTTACATGGCACCCGATGGCGAAAATTTCCGGGGCATCAATGCTGCAAAAGTGTTGAGTAATCAAAATAGATTCACTATAGATAAAACCATTGCTGCAGGGTATGATACCTACCTCGCCGCTTTTGAACTATTGATACCGTCGTTGGTTAAATTATATGAAGAAAATAAACTAACCGGCGATTCAGCTTTTCTGCAACTGGAAGAACCGGTTACGCTATTAAAAAAATGGGATTACCATGCAGCCGAAAAATCAATAGCAACGACACTTGCCATTGAATGGGCTCAACTGCTGACCGCTAACCTCAGAAAAATTTACATTGATGAAGGGGAAGAAGACCAGGTAGCCGTTACAAAACACTTCGCTAAAAATGCAACCAAGAATGACTTATTGATCCCGCTTCAAAAAGTTGTAACCGAGTTATCTAATAAATTCGGCAAATGGCAAATACCCTGGGGCGATATTAACCGTTACCAAAGGGTGAGCAGCGACATCGATCAGCAATACAATGATCAATTGCCTAGTGTTCCGGTTCCTTTTGCATCAGCCTTGTGGGGCATGCTGCCTTCTTACAACAGCCGTTATTTTCCCGGTACAAAAAAGCGTTATGGGGTAAGTGGAAACAGCTTTGTATGTGCAGTAGAGTTTGGAAAAAAGATCACGGCAAAATCCTTACTGGCAGGGGGCGAAAGTGGTGATCCGAAATCCCCACATTTTAATGACCAGCTTGAAAGGTACACCCAGGGTAAATTTAAAGACGTGCTTTTTTACAAAGCAGATGTTTTGAAACAAGCGAAAAAGTCGTATCATCCGGGTCAATAAAAATCAATAGATTACAATTAATTTTAAAAAAAGAATATGAAAAATAAAACTCTCCTGTTAAGTTTCTTTTTGATTCAGGTGGTCACTTTATTTGCTCAAAAAATTGTGCCTGCTACCACTGCAGAAGGAGCTGGATTTTCCACAGATCGTTTGCAGCGAATTGACAAAGCGATGAACGAGTGGGCGCAAAAAGAATGGATGAACGGAGGCGTTGCTTTGATCATCCGCAATGGAAAAATTGTGTACTACAAAGCGGCCGGCTATGATGATATAGCCACTAAAACTCCAATGCAAAAGGAAAGTATTTTTAGAATTGCATCTCAAACCAAAGCGATTACAAGCGTTGCCATCATGATGTTATTTGAAGAAGGTAAACTGCTACTGGATGATGCTGTTTCAAAATACATTCCTGCATTTAGAAAGCAAACTGTATTGGAAAAATTCAACACGGCTGATACAAGCTTTACATCGGTCGCGGCCAAAAGGGAGATCACCATCCGGGATCTGTTGACGCATACTTCTGGTATTGGATATGCTCAAATTGGCAGTAAAGAAGCCAATGCCATCTATGCAAAAAATAATATCACCGCTGGCATAGGCGTATCAAACAGTACCTTGCTGGAAGCCATGAACCGTTTGGGAAAACTGCCATTGATGCACCAGCCGGGTGAAAGATTTACCTATGGTTTAAATACCGATCTGCTGGGTTGCCTGGTAGAAGTGATTTCAGGCAGTTCGCTCAATGATTTTATTAAAACCCGCATTTTTGAACCACTGGGTATGAAGGATACTTATTTTTTAATTCCAACAGAAAAGGCTGGCAGACTGGTAAATTTATACACAGAAGATTCTTTGGGGCACCTTGAAAAATCAAGTGGCAATATGCTCAACGGGCCGACAGTAACGAATTATCCGTTGATTAAAAGCAATTACTATTCAGGAGGCGCCGGTCTGTCATCCACGGCATATGATTATGCTGTTTTTCTGCAAATGATTTTAAATGGAGGCAAGTACAATGGCAAACAATTACTTAGTAGTAATAGTGTACGAATGATGACCATGAACCAGATCGGCGATTTAAGTTTAGGTGCCGATAAGTTTGGGCTGGGTTTTCAGGTGGTAACAGAAAGGGGGAGCGCCCGCACACCTGCCAACGAAGGTACATTTAGCTGGGGTGGTGCTTTTGCTACCTCTTACTGGGTAGATCCTAAAGAAAAAATGGTATTAATTTTTTACAGGCAGTTGCAGGGAGGAAGTCACGGGGATGTAGTGGAAAAATTCAGGGCACTTGTTTATTCAGCTTTGGTAGATTAATCTATGATAGTGGTTAAAATGCCAATCTACCAGCATTATTCAATGCTAAATTTTATTCAATTTTTGCCAACCAGAAAATTAAACGGAGGCAATGTTTTCATTCTTAACAAAGAATCGGTTAAAGATGGCTTTGAAGTTATCTTATATTGGATAACAGCTTCAAAAGTCATTTTCTCGCTGATGTTACGGACCCTTAAAATTTCCACGAGCAATGTATTGTATTCCAACAAAAATTTTTCGCCGTCTAAAACGGCGTCACTCAGCAAAACTTCGTGGTGCTTTGATTGAAAAACTTTCATGTCTGTTTCGTTGATTAGCAAGTCAATGATTTATTTGCTAACGGATTTCGTGACTCAATTTTTTGACTCACAGAATTTGTTTCTGTTAAGGTAAACGAGTACTGAATGCAAAAGGTTGGTAAAATATCAAAATTTACTATCTCGTTTTAAAGATGTTGAAGGATTGTTGTGTTGAAACAACTTATGATTAAACGGTTTAATGCCAATACAAAATTTAAAAGCGATCTGTTAAAATGGTTGGTTTGTTAAAATTACCAACCAATCCCATAATCTTCACCGTTGTTTGAACTTCCTCCCCAAAAAGAACCATGCTTCCAATCAAAGAAAATCGCATTAATGGGGCCACTGGTGCGTTCGCCAAAACTGAGGGCGTACCCCATTTTAATCAACTCGTTGCGAACACGCTCAGGTGTTTTATTACCCAATAACAAATTGCCTGGTTTTGGCAAACGGTCCGAAATTTTTGTTCCGCCAAGTGAAAGCCACAGTTGGTTGGTATTGATATTGGCCGCTTCGCAAGACTGCTGTACCGTCATATTAAACTCTACCATATTTAAAAAGAATTGTAGCAGGTTTTGCTCCTGGGTATCTCCGCCCTGCACTGCAAAAGATAAAAATGGCTTTCCGTCTTTCATTGCAAGTGTTGGGGTTAGCGTAACCCTGGGCCGTTTGCCTGGTACAACTACATTGAAAGGATTTATGGTACTATCCAGCACAAAACTTTGCATCCGTTGACTCATGCCAATACCGGTGTTGCCGGCAATACAGGCAGGCAACCATCCGCCACTGGGTGTAATAGATACCACCCACCCATCTTTGTCAGCAGCTTCCACAGACGTGGTACCACGCCACAAGCGATCATAATAAGCCGCCCCCTCCAAACCTCCCCCGAAAGGGGAGGCCTCCAGACTCTGTGATGCCAGATGTATTTCAGCATTTGATATGCTAAGATTTACTGCCTGCTGATCATGTTTTGGGATGGCTGTACCGGTTTTGTTGGTTGTATCCGTATAGGCTGCATGTTGTTTTAGTAATTAAACATACGGATTTTGTTTTCCTTCAAAAGCATAGGGATCGCCGGGGCCCACATTTGCATCATTCTTATCCATCATCATTTGCGAGGCCCTTAATTTTGCGTATTCCTTACTCAGCAAA
The DNA here is from genome assembly GCA_038215675.1 of Chitinophagales bacterium. Lineage (GTDB taxonomy): Bacteria > Bacteroidota > Bacteroidia > Chitinophagales > Chitinophagaceae > Ferruginibacter. Next base: position 10,878 of record JBBQQP010000057.1, read on the forward strand.
CCCTTCATCGGTTCTACCGGAGGAAAATAGGGATCGCCATAATAAAAATCACGATCAGCAAAAGCCATATTCATGGTTTGATAAATGGTGTGAATGTATTGAGTGCTGTTATACCCCATTTTTTTGAGGTCGAAGTTCTCGAGTATATTCAATGATTGCAACAGCGCTGGTCCCTGCGTCCACTGCTGCATTTTATAAACATCGATGCCTTTGTAGTTTACCTGCATTGGTTCTTCTTCCACCGGCTTCCATTTGGCCAGGTCTTCCATTGTGATAAGGCCACCTTGCTCTTTAGATCCTCTCACAAATTCCTTTGCAATATCCCCTTTATAAAAGCGGTCATTGGCCGCCATAATTGCTTGCGCTCTTGTTTTCTTTTTCACCAAGGCATCCTGCTCGGCCTCCACCATTTTAGTAAGGGTAGCCAATAAATCTTTCTGAACAAAAATTTCTCCTGCCTCAGGCGCTTCTCTTTTTTCACCGGTGTGGGGCAAAAAAATCTTTTTACTATAGGGCCATTGGTTAATCAGGTTTTTACCACGTTCCATGCTATTCGCAGTTTGGGCATCAATAGGATAACCGGCCGCCAGTTGCATGGCCGGAGCTAACACTTCTTTCAAACTCATGGTGCCATATAGTGCCAGCATATGACAAATGCCGCCGGCGGTACCCGGTGTTGTAGCCGCAAGTGGTCCATACTCCGGGGGGAAATTATAACCCTTGCTTTTAAAAAACTCAACGGTTGCACCAGTCGGAGCAACTCCCATCGCATTGATGGCGATAACCTTTTTTGTTATGGGATTGTAAATTAGTGCTTGTGTTTCGCCGCCCCAGCTTAACACATCCCACATGGTGCAGGTGGCTGCCAGCATCGCACAGGCTGCATCTACCGCATTGCCTCCTTTTTGAAAAATGATGCTCCCTGCTGTTGCTGCCAAAGGCTTACCAGTAATGGCCATCCAGTTTTTGCCGTGCAATGGTGGCTTTTGTGTTTGCTGTGCAAAACTGCCGGTTGAGAAATAATATGCACCAAGGAAAAGGAGTAAACACCGCTTCATAACTATTTTTTTTAAAGTTAGGGAAAGGAAAGCGAAGGAAAAGACGATGTCAAGAAAATGGTTAATAAACCTGTTTCCAACAGTATCCATTTAGCTGCTGGTTATGAAATTTCCCCATTACGATTATTGGGTGTTTTAAATAACTTCTGCTGTATAAAACAAAGGCAGATAACAAAAACAGTCCTTAATCAGCTGACTAAACATTGCTTTGTTAAATTGGCCTTGCTGATTTGTTTAAAGCACTTTCTGTTAGAAAAATCAATCGCAGACACAATGCCTATGCAATAATCATTTACATTTCAACGCAAACAAACACAATGTTTTTTACGTTTAGGATATATCTTTGACACCATTTTATATTTATGAGAATAACAGATCACATCTTACAGGCTAAGGATACCCTTGTTTCATTTGAGGTTTTACCCCCGTTAAAAGGAAAAACCATTCAATCTATTTACGACCACTTAGATCCATTGATGGAATTTAAACCTGCGTTTATCAACGTTACCTATCACCGCAGCGAAACCATGTTTAAGAAAAAGGCAGATAGTACTTTCGAAAAGGTAGAGGTTAGAAAACGTCCGGGTACGGTTGCAATCTGTGCTGCTATAAAAAATCATTACAATATTGATACGGTACCCCACCTGATTTGCGGCGGTTTTACAAAACGTGTAACCGAAGATGCATTGATTGATCTTAACTTTTTAGGCATTGACAACGTGTTGGTCTTAAGGGGTGATGCGGCAAAAAATGAAGCCAACTTTGAACCAGAACAGGATGGTCATGCTTATGCAGTAGACTTATTAAAGCAGGTAGTAGATCTTAAAAATGGCATTTACCAGGAAGATGACATCATAAACGGTGGCAAACCGGATTTTTGTATCGGCACTGCCGGTTACCCGGAAAAGCATTTTGAAGCGCCCAATTTACAAACCGACCTGCTGCATCTGAAAGAAAAAGTGGATGCCGGTGCTGATTACATCATGACCCAGATGTTTTTTGACAACAATAAATTTTACCAGTTTGTAAAAGATTGCCGTGCCATTGGTATTGATGTGCCAATTATACCGGGACTTAAGCCAATCACTAACAAAAAACAATTAACGATTTTACCGAAACTATTTCATGTTGATATTCCAACTGATTTATCAGATGCCATATTGAAAGCCAAAACAGACGAGGATATGGAGCAAATTGGTACTGAATGGCTTGTGCAGCAGTCCAAAGAATTAAAAGCTTTTGGTGTGCCCGTTTTACACTATTACACGTTGGGAAAACCTAAGGTGATTTACAATGCGGTAAAGGATATTGTGTAAAATTTTGGATGGGGC
>JBBQQP010000058.1:0-12806 GCA_038215675.1 Chitinophagales bacterium
AGAGCGGACAACCTTTGCACGACCAGACAATGGTTTTGCGAGACTATTCATCAACCTTGGTACTAAAGATGGTTTTTACAAAGCCAGTTTTTTACAATTCATTTTAGATGAAAGCAATTTAAGCAAAGAAGTATTAGGCAAAATCGACATCCGTGAAATGAATGCATGGGTGGAAGTAGATAAAGCCGCTGCTCCTAAAATGATTAAGAGCATGGATGGCAAAAAATACAATGGCCGCCTGGTAAGAATGAATGAAGCAGACGGTGGATTTAAAAGAGCTGGTGATGAAAGAACTGACAGAGGTGGTGATAGAAATGAAGGAAGAAGCGACAGAAGCGAAAGAGGTGAAGGAAGGAACGAAAGAAGCGAAGGAAGAAAAAGAATCCCGATGAGGGAAAAAAGATAATTATTGAGTTTGATCTAATAAAAAATGCCGGAAAATTTCCCGGCATTTTTTATTAGATTCAGCAATACAATCGAATAAAAGGCTACTCCATAAATATCCTTCTAAACCCATTCTTGCAATGTAATCTTACACCTTATTATTCATTGGTAAACGATTCTGATCTGCAAAAAACTCCACTTTAGGGAATGGGGGCTTTACACCAATTCAATCACCGTTATCTCCGGCAAAATACCTACCCTGCCCGGATAACCGATAAAACCAAAACCACGGTTTACATACAATTTTTGTTGCAAGTTTTCATACAATCCTGCCCATTGTTTGTACACATATTGTACCGGGCTCCATTTAAAACCCGGTATTTCAATTCCAAACTGCATGCCGTGGGTATGCCCGCTCAACATCAGGTCTACATCTGCATATTTTGATTTCACCTCTGCATCCCAATGACTTGGGTCGTGGCTCATTAATATTTTGAAAGGATATTTTTCCGTGCCAGGATGAGCCAGGTCCATCCGGCCATGTTTAGGAAAATTGGCTTTAGCGCTCCAGTTTTCAATCCCCATTAGTGCGATCTGGTCGCCACCTTTTTCCAACACCACATGCTCATTCATCAATAAACGCCAGCCAAGGGTTGCATGCACCTGTTTTAAGTTTTCCAAATTCTGCTCTTTGCTGATTCCATCTGATGGCCATCTTACATAATCACCATAATCGTGATTACCCAAAGTAGAAAATACTCCCATAGGTGCTTTCAACTGGTTAAAAATATCCAGGTAATCATCCATTTCGGTGGCTTTATCATTTACCAGATCGCCTGTAAATAATATTATATCGGCCTTTTCATTTAGTATTTCCTGTATGCCATGCAAAACTGCTTTTTTATCTGTAAAACTTCCGCTATGTATGTCACTGATATGCAAAACCTTTAACCCTTTAAACCCTTTGGGAAGGTTATCAAAGGCCAGCTGAATTCGTTTTACGTTATATTTATACTTATTTCCAAAGCCATACACAAGGCTACCAAACAAAGTTCCACCAACGGCCAAACCAAACCAGCTCAAAAATATTGAACGGGTGATCGTAGTGCCACCGGCACCTTGTACTCCATCTTTAGGCGTACTGTAAAATATTTTTCCGGTTACCCATAAAACACCCCTCATTATGTCGTCTATTAAAACAAAAACACCTGTACTGATTTTTGCCAAAAACAATCCAATGATGAAGGCAAAAAGATAGGTTCGAACTTTTCTTGGTAAAAAATGCTGATCCGTAAACGCAAAGAGCAGGAACCCAATCATAGCCAAAACAGTAATCGCCCAGTAAATACTGTAAACAATCATTTTTGTTTTGGGTGAGGCATTTTGTGTAACGGCTTTAACAGCCTGAAATACGTAGGTATCCAATAATAACATGAATGCGATAAACAAAATAGCACCAACGGGAGAGCGCATAAAAAAGATTTTTATTTTTAGTGAAGTGTTTAAATCCTGAATGCAGTAAATGCTTCAAAATTTTAATACGCCCGAAATTACTGCATCTTCATTTAAGTTGCCGTTTTGGAGTAAAGCGCTGTATTAACCGGCCGTCCAGCTAATGAATTCGTCCAATTGTCCATTGATTGCTTTCAGGGTGGATGCGTCTGTAAAATGTCCTTCTGTATCCATTAATTTGTCGACCAATGAAATGGGTAACTTATTGTGATGTACCATCACTTTTACATGGTTCAATACATCCGATAAATGATCCATCCCCCGTAAATTACCAGCTCTGCCAGTACTAACACCTGTAAGCAACGCCTTTTTATGCCACCACAAAGCGTGTGTTTTACCGGTATCAAATAACAATTTCAATGCACCGGGGAAACTTCCATTGTATTCAGGAGAAACGAAAATATAATGTTGAAATGGTATAATTAGTTCATTTTCCATCTTCTCAAAGTCTGCATCCCTTTGAAGCAAGTTCAAACCTTCCAAAGACAGCAAAACTGAATCCATTGATTTTTCTTTTAATAAACGCTGGTATTCTTTGGCTACTTTCAATGAGTTACTGCCCGCACGGTTTGTTCCTGATATTATTAAATACATTTTTGCTTTTTATTTTGTTTAATGAATCAATGCAACAACTAAACTGGAGGTTTGTTCCCATTTTTTTGATTGTCTCGGATATTTACCCGAAAAGAGATGCTGCCCCCGTGAAGAATTGTTTCAACGATAACGATAAATGAAGAGAATTCTTGCTTCAGAAGGCAAACTGATTGATCATTTGTTTTAATCAAATTGTGGTTTATAGTTCATTTCCAAACAGTACCTTTGCCCATTCTGAAGCAAACAGGAATCAGCAACGCACTGAACGGAAACTGAACCAAATACTATATCACAATTAACAATTCTCCCCGAGGGAATAAGTATGGCAAGAATAATAGGAATAGCAAACCAAAAAGGCGGTGTAGGAAAAACAACTACAGCAATTAATTTAGCAGCAAGTTTAGCTGTACTGGAGTATAAAACATTGCTGGTGGATGCCGATCCCCAGGCTAACAGCACCACCGGTGTTGGTTTTGATTTACACAATATCACCCAGAGCTTGTACGACTGTATGGTGAATGAAGTAAGTGCGAAAGATGTGTTGTTAAAAACGGATGTTCCTAATCTCGACCTGATTCCTTCCCATATTGACCTTGTAGGTGCCGAAATCGAAATGATCAATTATCCAAACAGGGAAGGTGTTTTAAAAAAAATACTGGACCCAATCAGGGATGATTATGATTTTATTGTGATTGATTGCTCCCCATCACTGGGTTTGATTACCGTAAATGCCCTGGTTGCGTCTGATAGTGTTGCAGTGCCGGTTCAAACAGAATTTTTCGCTTTAGAGGGTTTGGGTAAATTATTAAACACGATTAAGATTGTACAAAACAGGTTAAACCCTGAATTACAGATAGAAGGGATATTAATGACCATGTACGATGGCCGTTTGCGCCTTTGCAACCAGGTGGTAGCCGAAGTTAGAAGGCATTTTGAAGAAATGGTTTTCAGCAGCATCATCCACCGAAATACCCGGTTAAGCGAGGCCCCCAGTTTTGGCAAACCCGTAATTCTATACGATGCAGAAAGCAAGGGCTCTATTAATTACCTGAACCTGGCTAAAGAAATTTTACAGAAAAACAATATGACAAAAATTAAGCAGGAAGATAAGGTAATGGGCTAATTAGCTAATGTGCTAATTTGCAAATGTGCTGATGTGCTAATTGGCTACCCAATACAGCCCGCTTCTTTTCTTTTTATAAAAATTTTTAAATTATTCTCGCTTTAGTAATTAGCAAATCAGCTAATTATCAAATTAGCCAATTATAGTTATGACGCCTCCAAATAAAAAAGACGCATTAGGAAAAGGTATCCGCAGTTTATTGCAAAATATAGACGCCGATCTTAAAAATACCGCTGGCAATTTAAAAACAGATTTGGTTGAAAAAACAACTTCTACCAACCGGATAACCCTTGACCAGATTGAAATTAATCCAAAGCAACCCCGTAAAGATTTTGATGAAGCCGCACTGAGTGAGCTGGCCGCATCATTAAAAATCCATGATGTTATACAGCCGCTTACAGTTAGCAGGCTTGCCTCCGGTAAATACCGCCTGATAGCGGGTGAGCGCCGTTTTAGAGCAGCAAAAATTGCTGGTTTAAAGGATGTGCCGGTATATGTGCGCCAGGCCAATGACACGGAATTACTGGAACTGGCATTGCTGGAAAACTTACAAAGAGAAAATTTAAACTCTATAGAAATTGCCCTTAGCTATAAAAGGCTGATGGACGAGTTGGACTATACACAGGAGCAGGTAGCCGAACGCATGGGTAAAGAGCGTAGCACAGTCACCAATTACATCCGTTTATTAAAACTGCCACCCGATATCCAGATAGCAGTTCGTACGGGCGTTATCACCATGGGGCATGCAAGGGCATTGATCAGTGTGGATGTAGTGGATAAACAATTGTTTATTTTTTCAGAAATAAAAAGCAAGGAGTTATCTGTAAGACAAACAGAAGACCTTGTCCGTAAAATGTACACCGGTGTGGAGGTTGTTAAAAATCCGGTAAAAGCCCTGTTGCCTCCGGCCTTTAAAAAAATAGAAGATAATTTAGCATCCCAATTTAACACCAAGGTAAAAATGGTGCACAACAAAAAAGGCTATGGTGCCGTAACATTTGAATATTATTCACTGGAAGAATTAAATGGACTGTTGGAGAAATTGAATATTAAAGTTAGTTGATGCAAAAATTACTGTCAATATTTTTAATAATAGGTTTTTTTTTGGTTGGCGTAAGTTTAAAAGCGCAGGTAAAAAAAAATGACAGTTCCACTGTTAATCCCAAAAAAATAACCGACAGCGGCAGCCAGATCAAAGCGAAAATTTTTGATCCGCGTTTAGCTACAAAGCGCTCAGCCATGGTACCCGGTTGGGGACAGATCTACAATAAAAAATACTGGAAATTACCGCTTGTTTATGGTGCACTTGGCGTTACTGCCGGAGTATTTGTTTACAATGTAAAAAACTACCGTCTTTTGCGACAGGCTTATATATTTAAAACCGACTCGATTCCTGGCAATGATGCTCAGATTGACCCTAAATTCAAAAATCTATCTGCGGGTGCACTTAGAAGTTACAGAAATTCCTTCCGGCAAAATGTCGATTATTCCGTGCTCTTCTTCATTGTTTTTTGGGGGCTCAATGTAGCAGATGCTACGGTTGATGGACATTTGAAAGCATTTGATGTAAACGACAATCTCAGCCTTCAGATTAAACAGGGATATAGCCCGTTGGCAAACACCACCGGAATTAGCCTTGTACTGGATATCCACTCAAAAAAAATGAGCGCAGGTAAATAATTATATTTGCGTTTTAAAATCATCAAAAAAATTACCATGAATTTAAATACCGGTGCTGCTGCCATCACTAGCAACCCTCTCCATATTGCATTAATCGGGTACGGGAAAATGGGTAAAGCCATCGAAGAAATTGCAATTAAAAGAGGACATACCATTGTGCTGAAAATAGACATTGATACAGCAGCCCGGTTGACCAAAGAAAACTTACAACGTTGTGATGTAGCCATTGAATTTACCAGTCCGCACAGTGCCGTTGAAAACATCCTCGCCTGCCTGGATGCTGGCATACCTGTAATAAGCGGCAGTACCGGCTGGTTGGCCCGCTGGGATGAAGTGAAAAGCAAATGTGTAGCCGTAAATGGCGCCCTGGTATATGCCAGTAACTACAGCGTGGGTGTAAATATTTTTTTTGAAGTAAATAAATTTTTAGCCCGATTAATGGATCCGCAAGTCGACTATGATGTGAGTATGGAAGAGATTCATCACACCCAAAAAAAAGATGCACCCAGTGGTACTGCCATCACATTGGCCGAACAGATTTTAGAAAACCTGAGAAGAAAAAATCAATGGATCAACCAAACGAGTAGATCGCCGGAAGAACTAGCCATCATCAGCGAAAGAATTGATCCTGCACCCGGTACCCATAGAATAAAATACAGTTCTCCGGTTGATGATATTGAGATCATACATACAGCACATAACCGCAAAGGTTTTGCAACCGGGGCAGTAATGGCGGCCGAATTCATCCAAAACAAAAAAGGTATTTTGAGTATGAAGGATGTATTGGGGTTTTAATCACAATCGTTGTATGCTGCTTTATAAACACCATCCGGATTTTCAAAGGGGTTTAATGGTTGTTATTTAAACGATACAAGCTTCCCCCCTTCACTTTAAAATAAAATACAAAGTCAGCTAATTGTTTTTCACTGTTAATTTCAATCAGCCTTTCTAGCCTGTCGCTTCAGCCAGAATGTCTCTCGTCTTCTATTCTTTGCCATTCCATTTTAGAATCATTTTTACCCGGTATTAGATTTAATACAAATCTGTTTGGTGATATATATGAAATAGTTTAGCTTTTCAAAAAATTATCCAAGGAGACTAAAAATGAAAAGCCTGAAATTACTGTGCATGTTATTAATTCAATTTACCTGTACTCAATATATTGAAGCACAAAAAAACAAAACGGTTCTCGACAGTTTGGAAAAACTCGTCCTTATTCAAAAGGATTCTTTATTGGTGCAAACATTCAATGAACTTACCTGGCAATACCGGATGGTTAATAAGGAAAAAGCCATCGAATATGGAAACAAGGCCATTGAATTTGGAAGCAGGATAAAATTTAAAAAAGGTATTGCACAGGCATACAACGATCTGGGAATTATTTATTTTGATAAAGAAAATTATGATACCGCAATATTACTTTACAACAAATCCATCAACATAAGGAAACAGCTGAAAGATGAAAAGGGTATTGCCAAACTGAATAACAAAATTGGCATTGTTTACCAGAAACAGGGTCTGTTCGACAAAGCTTTAGAGAACCAGTTTAAAGCATTATCCCTTTTTGAAAAAGTGGCAGACCAGGTGGGCATTTCTTACTCGCTTAACAATATCGGCATCATCAATCAAAATATGGGATTGTATGAAAAGGCCATTAACTACCAGGAAAGATCCATCCGAATTAAAGAAGCAATTGGCGACAAATACGGCCTTTCAGGTTCCTATGTAAATATCGGAAACAACTTTCTAAACCTAAAGCAATACGACACTGCAGCTTCCTATTACGGCAAAGCAGTGGCCATTACAAGAGCCATTGGCGATAAAGAATACCTTTCCAATGCGCTCAACAACCTCGGTAATTTATACCTGATTACGGGTAAACTAACCGAAGCCATTCCCCCGATTGAAGAATCCCTCCAACTACGGGATAGCCTGAATGACACCAAAGGAATGGTAAGTTGCTTAAATAACCTAGCAGATATTTTTGTACAAAAGAAAATGTATGACACGGCAGAAAGCAAACTAAACCAGGCTCTATCCATGGGACTAAGGGCTGTAAATTGTAAACCCGAAGTAAATAAAGTCTATTTTACTTTGGCAAAATTATTTGAAGCCAAAGGTGCCAATGACCGTGCGCTGGCGATGTATAAACTATATTCCAGTTCAAAAGATTCTTTGTATACAAATGATCTGAGCCGGCGATTTGCAGAACTGGATGCCCGGTACAAAAGCCTGGAAAAAGAAAAAATAATACAACAACAACAGTTTGACATTACCCGGAAAAATTACTGGATCATCGGTATTGGCGGATTGCTGGCATTGAGCTTTCTATTGGGTTACTCGTGGTACAAAAGATACCAGTTTCGGCAGGAACGAAAAATTCAGGCGGAAATAATCACTCAGCAAGATCTATCTACAAAGGCGGTATTGCAAGCCGAAGAAAATGAGCGGAAACGGATAGCCGCAGATTTACACGATGGTGTGGGACAGTTGATCAGTGCGGCAAAAATGAATTTATCGGCTGTTGAAAATGATCTGTCTTTTAAAACTGCCGAACAAAAATCAGCTTACCAAAAAGCCATTGCCCTGGTAGACGAAAGTTGCAAAGAAGTAAGAAGCATTAGTCACCAGATGATGCCAAATGCTTTATTAAAAAGTGGCCTGTCCAGCGCTATAAAAGAATTTATTGATAAAATAGACAGTAGCATTCTTAAAATAAACCTGCACACCGAAGGTTTGAACGAACGGCTGGATAGCAATGTAGAGACTGTATGCTACCGGGTGATACAGGAATGTGTAAATAATGTAATCAAACATTCCGGCGCAAATACGTTGGAAATATCGTTGATAAAAGACGTGGATGGGATTTCAGCTACCATCGAAGACAATGGAAATGGATTCAATGCAAGAGAACTTTCCAAATTTGAAGGCATTGGTTTAAAAAATATCCGTTCCAGAATCCAATACCTAAAAGGCACTGTCGATTTTGATTCAGAACAAGGTAACGGCACACTGGTTGCAATACACGTTCCGATAACTTAATCTTTACATTTCGCAAATTTTTACAACATTTAGTTTAATATTCTGTTTGCTGATAACTTAACCCAGCAAATAGTAAGCCTCACAACCACAATAAAAAATGAGTAATAAAAAAACTTCATTGGCAATTGTTGATGACCATCAAATAGTGATAGATGGGCTCAAATCTTTACTACAGGGTTTGGAAAATTTTACAGTTGTAGCTGAATGTAACGAACCGCTTCAGATGCTTGAAACACTAAAGCATCAGCACGTTGATATGTTATTAACGGATATTATGATGCCGGTTATGAACGGTGCCCAGCTTGCGAAGGAAGTACATAGGCTTTATCCTTCCATAAAAATACTCGCTTTATCCATGAGCGGCCAGGGCGAGTTGGTGAATCAAATGATAGACGATGCGGACATTGCAGGATATGTTCTAAAAAATATTGGTAAGAAGGAATTCATTCACGCACTGGAAAAAATATCAAGCGGAGGCATTTATTTTAGCGAAGAAGTTATAAATGAAATGACTAAAGCCAGCGAGCTAAAAAGGGAAAATGTAGCAATCAATATTACCGCAAGAGAGATAGAAATCATCAAACTGATAGAGAAGGAATATAGCAATAAATCAATTGCAGACAGTTTATTCCTGAGTGAAAGAACCATTGAAACACATCGCAAAAATATTTTCAGAAAAACAAAAACCAACAGTGTTTTAGGTTTAATAAAGTATGCTTACGAGCACAAACTGGCGTAGCGTTTTATTGAATCAATATTTCCCGCGGCTATTGATAGCCTTTTGCCTGTAGCAAAAATAATTCCGCATAACGTCCGCCTTTATTCAACAATTCTTCGTGACTTCCTATTTCAAGTAGCTGGCCTTTTTCAAGTACTAAAATCCGGTTGGCCATTCTTACAGTAGAAAAACGGTGAGATATTAGCATCGCAGATTTATCCTTGGTTAGTTCTGCAAAACGTTCAAACACCTCAAACTCAGCCCGGGCATCCAAAGCTGCAGTAGGTTCATCTAAAATCATTAACTGTGAATTGCGCATATACGCCCTTGCGAGTGCTATTTTTTGCCACTCGCCACCCGATAATTCAACCCCTTTATTAAAGCGGCGGCCCAGCATCTGGTCATATTTATCCGGAAACTTTTCGATTATTAAATTAGCCAGGCTTTGCGTAGCAGCATTTTTGATCAGTTCTTTGTTATCTTTTTCTTTGATATTGCCCATTGCAATATTTTCGGCAGTGGTCATGTGGTAGCGCAGGTAATCCTGAAAAATGATACCAATCTCAGACCTCAGTTCCACCATATCATATTCTTTCAGATCATGCCCATCCAGTAAAATCCTTCCTTCTGTAGGTTCATACAATCGTACCAGCAATTTTACAAGGGTAGTTTTGCCAGCACCATTTTCGCCTACCAATGCCAGCTTTTCTCCGGCGTGCAAGGTGAAATTCAAGTGACGGTTGGCCCATTTACTGGAATTGAAATATTTAAATCCTACGTTTTCAAATACAAAGCCCTGTTGGATTGGTTTTGGAAAAGGACGGGGGTTTTTAGCAGGTGCGATTTTTGGAGCAATTTTGAAAAAATCAAAAAAGTCACGCAAATGTAATGCACCTTTTGAGATCATGCTTACACGGCGCATTACATTTTGAGATATCATCCCCAACTGGCGGATTGAACCAATCAAAAAAGTAAGACCTCCGATAGATAAGGTTCCTGCCAAAACTCCCTTTATAATAAAAATGAATGCAACATAATAACCTACCGAACCAGGCAGCGTTAAAAACGTTCCCAGAACTGAACGTTTCACCTCCAGGTTACGGGTAGCGCTTAAAAAATCAGTGGATATTTTTCGAAACCGGCTAATAAAAAAAGCGGATAAATCGAAGAGTCTGACTTCCTTGGCAGACTCATCACTGCTACCAATAAACATTATGTATTCCATCTCCCTGCGACCATGTGTCTGGCTGCGGATAAGGCTATAATTTTTTGCATTAAAATAGGCTTCCCCCAAAAAAGAGGGAATGATAGATATCAATAACACAATGACTAGCCATGGATTAAATGCGATCAATCCTCCAGCGAGGAAACCGATGGTAATAAAATCCTGGAATTGATTAAAAACCTGTGATAATAAGTTAGCCCGCCCTTCGGTTTGCTGGCGGGCTCTTTCCAGTTTATCATAAAATGCAGCATCCTCAAACTGGTCAAGATCAAGCGTGGTAGCATGGCTCATTAATTTAATGGAAGTGCGGTAGGTAAGTAATTCTCCCAAGAGCACATCAACCAGATTAATGGTTCTTCCGAGAGCTGTGGTTATAATTACCAGTACAAATTCCAATCCGATCAATTGCCATAAGTAAGTATGAGGAAGATTTTCATTACCAGCCCGGGTAAGCAATACCACCTGATCGATGACAAGTTTACCGGTATACAACAATCCCAACGGCAATACTGATTGTACGAGGCGTAAGAATCCGTTTAAAAAAGTAAGCGACGGACTTGTTTGCCAAATTAGTTTAAAAAACAGTGGGATATTTTTGAATGCAGCCAGCCTTTCTTTTATCGTTAATTTCTCAGAGGAATAATCACTGCTGGGTTTCAAATTAAACAGGTAACTCCAAATTCGTTTGAACATAATATAAACTCCTATAAACTGTTAGACTGCAGTATCGCATCAACAATTTTTTATTTTAAATGAACAATTCAGTATCCCCGACTTCTGGTTGTCGCAGGAGCTTTACAAACAATAACTTAATGATTGCAAATTTTTACAACGCCTGATTGTTTTTAAATTGCGTAATGTGACTAAGTTTGATATCCAATTAAACTATATGCATTCCTTTAAGCATTTACCTCACTTACTTACACTGCAAAAAATCCGAACTTTTGCAACAGACCATTTTCCTATAACATTACCCGGCTTTCTTCAAATTCTTTAAACGTAAGAATAATAATTTTGGTGTATTAATCAAAGGTAAATCCAAAATCAATTGCGGCAGCACGGCTTCAGTCTAATGCGATGGTATGGTATCATAAATTGCACTTCTATCAAGATGATCCTGTAATAATCTGGCAAATTCATTTCCTTGTACAGGATCAAAAATTTCAGAATGCTCACCCTTGATTTCATAAATTACCAGATCCGTAGCATACTCCTTCCACAAATTTTTTGTGTTTTCGCTAAGAGATAATTTCTTGTATTCGACATTTTTGTTCCTGTCAAGGAAAACATAGTGTTCTTTTGCATAAAATGCAACAATCTTTCTATGGTAAGGAATCAAATCATAGTTTTTATATGCTGCTACATAAACAGCAGAGGATACATCAAATATTTTAAGCCCATCATATTGAGTTGTGCTGTTTTGTACATTTTTATTTTTAAGTTTTACAAAAACCGATTTCAATGAATCGACCTTATACCGTATAGCTTGCCGGGTATGCTTCCTTATTAAGAAGGTTTCAAAATTGACCTTAAAAAGGATTTTTGAAGATACATGTTTAATCCCAAGGGGAATTTGATAAAAATTATTGAATGCGGCTGGTTCCCTGGTAATATTTTTTTCTTCCAGGATTGTGTCAAACATCGCCAGCAGTGTTACCTTTTTCCCCATTTCTTCTAACTGCCGCGTCATTTCATAAGCAATGAAGCCGCCAAGACAATGTCCGGATAAAGCATATGGGCCAGCGGGGTTATGCAACACCATTTCATCGATAAATTTTTTGGCAATTCCTTCAATTGTCGTTGGAAAGTCTTTAAGATCCTCTGCATCAACAGGAGCCTGAAAAACAAAAACTGGCTGATCTGGATCTAACAAAGCTGAAAATTCCTTAAAACGAAGGAACGTTCCCCCGCCACCAGCCATAATGTACAATGGCACTTTGTTACCCCCTTTTTTAACAGTTACCAGGTATTTAATATTTACTTGCTGAAGAGAAGGATTTTTAATTTTTTCAAGGTAATTGCTGTTTAAGCCTGCAATCGTGGGATATATAAATACATCACTTATGGGAATATCAACTCCCATCTCTTTCCTGATTACCCCTATCAACCGCATCACCAACAGTGAGTGCCCTCCCAGTTCAAAGAAATTATCATGCACGCCCACCCGCTCTACCTGCAGTAGTTCCTGCCAGATTGCAGCCAGTTTAGTTTCCACATCGTTGCGGGGTGCTACATATTCATTGCTGATCAGTTCACTTGCATCCGGATCGGGCAATGCTTTTTTATCGATTTTACCATTGGGTGTTAATGGAAGGCTTTCCAATTGCATCCAAAGCGCCGGCACCATATACGATGGCAATGTCTTATTCAATTGAGCCAGCATTACCTGTTTATCAAAATTTGATTCCGGTACAATGTAACCTATCAGCCCTTTTTCGCCTCGTTTATCTTCTCTTGCCAACACAACCGACTGTTTCACCAATCCTGTTTCCTGCAACACATTTTCTATCTCCCCAAGTTCTATCCGG
>JBBQQP010000059.1:0-12801 GCA_038215675.1 Chitinophagales bacterium
AGTTTTAGTTACTGCTTCTACAAAAGAATCTAAAGTTGCATTGGCTTGTGTTTTTGTAATGCCTGCATCATCAGCAATTTTTGCGATTAATTCTGCTTTGTTCATAATTATGTATTTTGAAATTTTTTACTGTAACAAATATAGACGGTTTTTAAATGCAACAAAATTTTTTATCTTGATTTTATTCCATACAAAATCTCTGTAAACCGCATGGAGTAAGGGGTTTCAGATAAGACGGCATCCAAAAATATTGGTAGCTGAGCTATGAAATTTGCCGAAATGCAATACAGGCCTACGTTTTGGCCGATTGGCAATTGGGGATCCGCTTCCAAAGCGGTTTTGGTGGGGACTTAAACATGGTTTTTATTCTACAAAACTGTTTTTTTATTTTACACATTTAGTTAACAATTTGCATCACCGACCTAAATGCAATAAATTGAGCACCCCATTTATCGATTGATTTTTGTCGCACAATGCTTGCATGCTTTTCAATGTATAAATTGTACATCGACTTACTTTCAGCATGGTATTGAATGGCGTAGGTTGGTCCTTCTGTATCGTCGGTTTCCAGTAACCTTAAAATATTGGCTTTTGTAAAACAGCCAGTATTTAATATCTCTGAGATATGTTCTTCTTTAAGCCAGCTGAGCCATTCTTCCTGAATAGCTTTATCTACTTTTGTGGTTACGTTGTAAATGATCATGCTGTAAAGATACAAACAGGCTAATTTATTTTATGTGTTTCTTAATATCGCTTATAAAACCGTAGAATAAAAAACTTAAAACCAAAGCTAAATTTGAATTAAGTTAAGCCTCCGTAATCAATGATAGCAATATATAAATACTGTGACATGTTAAGTATGAAATGACAAAAAATTGATTACAAGAATTTGAGGCACGAATTACACGAATTACGAGTCGGGTACTATGTTAACTCGTGCAATTTAATCCAGGGTACACCAATTTAAACACATCACTAAACTATTTCAAAGTTATCCAGGGGAAATTGATCAAGCTTTAATTTCTAAATAAATTGGACAGTGATCGCTGTGTTTTATATCCGGGTAAATATCTCCATCAACCAACTGGTCTTTCAAAGCATCCGTAACCGTGATATAATCAATTCTCCAGCCCTTATTCTCCAGCCTGACTGTAGGGAAACGCTGGCTCCACCAGCTATAGCGATGTGGCTCCTTGTGAAATATGCGGAAAGTGTCAATCCATCCACTCTTTAAAAATTTCGTCATCCATTCTCTTTCCCCAGGTAAAAAACCGCTGCTGTTTTTATTGCCCTTTGGATCATGGATATCAATTGCTTCATGTGCAATATTGTAATCACCACATAGAATTATCTTGGGGTGTTTCTTTTTCAGCTTATTCAGGTAGGAATGAAATTCATTTAACCATGTGTATTTGAATTGTTGTCTTAAGTCGCCACTGGTGCCGGATGGAAAATAGGCATTGATCAATCGGATCTCGCCAAAGTCGAGTTGTATTACCCGCCCTTCATCATCACTTTCTTTATGCCCGTTACCTGCAATTACCTGGTCGGGTTTTATTTTTGAAAATACAGCAACACCACTATAGCCTTTTTTATTTGCACTAAACCAATTGTGATGAAAGCCAAGCGCCTCCAGTTGTTTGATATCCACATCATCTTTCGTAGCCTTTGTTTCCTGCAGGCAAATAATATCGGCGGGGTTGGTTTTTAACCAATCAATAAAACCTTTTTTAAATGCAGCTCGAATGCCGTTGACATTGTAGGAAATAATACGCATAATTATTTTTGAGGCGGTAAAGCTACAGGATTATTTTTTTACTTGTTCCCGGCAAAATTGTACACAAGCCAATGCAAAAAATAAGGGGTGCAATTAAAATTTAAAGCCTAACTAATTGGGGCATCATTTATTTAAAGAGTAAAAAAGTTTTTACATTTAATGTTAAGGGAGAGAGGTGATGAAAGCTGGTGATGATTTTAAAACTACTAAGTTGCTAAAAAATAATGTATTATGAAAACATAAAAAATCACTTCGGCGTATCGTGCTTACATGTTTAAATAATATAAAAAAAGTTTATTCAGATCGTTGTGGCTAATCTTTTAGCTGTATTGATCGTGATATGCAAAGTTGTTTTATCCTGAGTCAAAACTGCGAAAAATTCCCTAAAAAAGAAGGATAAACATATCCAGCCAACACTATAGAAAAAGGATATTTTTGGCTGGATATAAAATATGCACCAACTACTTTAGCTGGTAGTAACAATGAGTTGAAAAGTGATTTTCAATCTGCCCGTCACCACCTGATTTTAAGAAGATCTCAATTTACATTAATCCAGGATCGGACTTAGCCATCTTTTAACTTCGTCCAACGGCATCTCTTTTCTTTTTGCATAATCCAACACCTGATCTTCACTGATTTTACCCACACCAAAATATTTACTTTCCGGATTGGCAAAGTACCAGCCGCTTACAGAGGAAGCCGGATACATGGCCAACGATTCTGTTAGGGTAATACCAGTGGCTTCTTTTCCACCCAGCAAATCAAACAGTTTATATTTTTCTGTATGGTCCGGACAGGCAGGATAACCTGGTGCCGGACGAATACCCAAATATTCTTCTTTAATCAATTGCTCATTTGTTAAATGCTCGTCGGTGGCATAGCCCCAGTATTCGAGTCTTGTTTTTTTATGCAACACTTCCGCAAAAGCTTCTGCCAGGCGATCCGCTAAAGCCTGTAGAATTATTTTATTATAGTCATCTAATTTGTCTTCAAAATTTTTGATATGCGTTTCAATTCCTTCAATGGTTACTGAAAAGGCACCCATATAATCGGTAGCCCCCTGTCCCCCAAAGGATGAACTTAGGTTGCGACTATCTGTAATAAACGGTTGCTCTTTTAATGCTGTTAGAATAAGATTGAGTACCTTATCTGTTTTACTTAATACGGCTTCATTTGTAAACCTTATTACTTTAAATCCTTTTTCTTCCAGCCATGTTGTTCTCACTGCATCAGCCTCTATATTTTCTGGTAACTGGTGTATTTGTCCATCAATCTCAATGATTAATTTTTTGTCAAGACATACTAAATCTGTAATGTAATTACCTATGATATGCTGCCTTCTGAATTTGTAATCTTCTAATTTTTTAGACTTTACCATTTCCCACAAAATAGATTCGCATTGCGTTGGTTGATTTTTGTTTTTTAGCGCAAACTCTTTTAACAGATCATATGTGGAAGGGTCGGCCATTTCATATCCGAAGCCCGCTGTTTCTACCCCTTCCTTTTGGGAAGGGGCTTTAGTGGTTTCTTCGCTCAGCTTACTCATTGTTGGGGATGGGCTTATAAAATCCGCCAGCGATAAATTGGGCTGCCCGGCTGCTTTTTTTATTTGCTGTCTTAAAAATTCTAATTGAACATCGCCGTTTTCACTTTTAACGACTACCGTATCCGGTGCCGTTTTAACGGCCGGCCAAAAACCGATTGCTCCCCGTGCCGTCAACCACTTTTCCTCAATGATTTGTTTCAATAATTTTTGTGCATCCTTGTATAAATTACTGGCAGCTTCTCCAATAATTTCATCGGTTAATAATTGCGGAAATTTACCATGCAATTCCCAGGCAATAAAGAAGGGTTGCCAGTCGATAAAGGTGGCTATTTCTGCAAGATCATACGATTTGAAAATTTTTGTGCCGGTAAAAGTTGGAGTAATGGGTGTAAAATTATTCCAGTTAATGATCGCAGGATTTTTTTGAGCTTCTGCAAATGATAGATAATTTTTTACCGTTTTTTTATTGGTAAAATCTTCTTTTAATTTGTCATATTCTTTTCGGATACCGCCCAAAAAATCCGGCTTTTGTTCTTTACTTAACAAACTACCGGCTACGGTAACACTGCGGCTGGCATCCAATACATGTATCACACCATGATCGTACTGCTGTGCAATTTTTACAGCCGTATGCATACGGGAAGTAGTAGCACCCCCAATTAATAAAGGCATTGTCATTTCCCTGCGTTTCATTTCACGTGCTACGTGTACCATCTCATCCAATGAGGGGGTAATTAAACCGCTAAGGCCGATGATATCAACATTGTGTTTAATGGCTGCATCCAAAATTTTATCCGTAGATACCATTACTCCAAGGTCAATAATATCGTATCCATTACAACCCAATACCACACCCACAATATTTTTGCCAATATCATGTACATCGCCTTTTACAGTTGCCAGCAATATTTTTGCCGCACCAGCATTTTCCTCGTTGGTGGTACCAGCTAAAATGTGTGCCTGTTTGCGGTCTTCTTTTTCCTGTTCTATAAAAGGCGTTAGTACAGCTACCGCCTTCTTCATTACACGGGCACTTTTTACTACTTGTGGTAAAAACATTTTACCTGCACCAAACAAATCACCTACTATGTTCATGCCGTCCATCAGCGGTCCTTCAATCACATCCAATGGTTTTGGATATTTCACCCGTGCTTCCTCCGTGTCGGCATCAATATAATCTGTAATACCATTCACCAATGAATGAGCCAGGCGTTTTTCAACCGGCTCATAACGCCATTTTTCATCCTTTACTTCTACTTTTCCTTTCGCTTTTACCGTTTCTGCATGAATGATTAGTTTTTCTGTGGCTTCGTTGTTGTCATTGTTGCGATTGAGGATTACATCTTCACACAGGTCACGTAAGGTGGGTTCTATTTCATCGTACACAACGAGTTGCCCGGCATTTACAATACCCATATCCATACCTGATTTGATGGCATAAAAAAGGAATACACTGTGGATGGCTTCCCTTACATGGTCATTTCCGCGAAATGAAAAAGATACATTGCTCACACCTCCACTTACTTTCGTAAGCGGCATCAGTCTTTTTATTTCTTTAGTGGCCTCAATAAAATCCACAGCATAATTGCTATGTTCTTCTATGCCGGTGGCAATGGCAAAAACGTTGGGATCAAAAATAATATCCTGCGGATCGAAGCCCACCTGTTCCGTTAATATTTTGTAAGCCCGGTGACATATTTCAATTTTGCGCTGTTTGGTATCAGCTTGTCCTACTTCGTCAAAGGCCATTACAATTACAGCGGCACCGAAACTTTTGCAAATAAAGGCCTGCTCAATAAATTTAGCCTCACCTTCTTTCATTGAAATGGAGTTCACGATACATTTGCCTTGCACACATTTTAAACCGGCTTCAATGATCTCAAATTTTGAGGAATCAATCATAATCGGAATCCTGGCGATATCAGGTTCTGCCTGCACCAGGTTTAAGAAGGTGGTCATAGCCTCCACACCTTCCAATAAGGCATCATCCATGTTAACATCAATGATCTGTGCACCGCTTTCTACCTGCTGGCGGGCAACGCTCAACGCCTTTTCGTAAGCGCCTTCCCTGATTAACCGGGCAAACATTTTACTTCCGGTAACGTTGGTACGCTCCCCTACGTTTACAAAATTTGTTTCCGGACGAACAACCAATGGTTCTAATCCGCTTAACCTTAGGAAGGGTTTGATATGAATTGTCTCGCTCATGATATTTACTTCAATTACCCAACAGGGCTTGTTGATTTTTTATTGCTCTCTTATTAACTTTAAAATCTGTTTTTCCGGGAAATAAACTTTATACTTACTGGCAAAAATTTGTTTATTGTTTTTCCCCAGTGTATATTTTATAGTACTCTCTTTTTTGTTTTTACAAAGAATTATTCCAATCGTTTTATTTTCGTCGGGTGCTTTTATTTCTTCATCATAGTAATTTACAGATATCTGTATGCAACCATCAAAGGTTAAAGGTGATAATTCCAATTTCCGAGACACTGTCTCGGAAATTCATTTTACAATGCAGCTTCCAATACTGGCAATAACCTGGGTTGAAATTTAGCTACTTCATCTGCAATGTGTTTAATATGATCGGGCGTGGTACCACAGCAACCACCCACAATATTTAACCACCCATTGGCAGCCCACTCTTCAATGATATGTGCTGTTTCGTGGGGTTGTTCATCGTACTCGCCAAATGCATTTGGTAATCCTGCATTTGGATAAGCTGAAGTAAAGCAATTGCAAATTTGCGACAGCTCTTCAATGTGCGACCGCATTTCTGCTGCACCCAATGCACAATTTAAGCCAACGCTCAACGGATTGGCATGCATCACAGAAACATAAAACGCCTCAAGGGTTTGACCACTTAGCGTTCGTCCACTGGCATCGGTAATGGTGCCACTAATCATAATTGGCAACTCCGGCGTGCTGGTTTCCCTAAAATATTTTTTGACTGCGTAGATGGCCGCTTTGGCATTCAGCGTATCAAAAATAGTTTCAATCAATAACAGATCTACACCGCCTTCTACCAGTCCTTTTATTTGTTCGGTGTAAGCGGATGCCACTTCATCAAAGGTAACAGCACGAAAGCCGGGATTGTTTACATCAGGCGATAAACTCAATGTTTTGTTCAATGGGCCGATGGCACCTGCCACATAGCGTTGTTTGGAAGGATTTTTTGCGGTGAATTCATCCGCAGCCGTTCTGGCACATTTTGCAGAAGCTAGATTCATTTCGTAAGCAATGGATTGCATGTCGTAATCGGCCTGTGCAATTACAGTACTGCTAAATGTATTGGTTTCAATAATGTCTGCACCTGCTTCAAGGTACTGTTTGTGTATATCAATGATAATTTCCGGCTGGGTGATACTTAGGAGATCATTGTTGCCTTTTACATCGGTATGCCAGTCTTTAAAACGTTCGCCGCGGTAATCGGCTTCTTCTAATTTATGGCGTTGAATCATGGTGCCCATGGCACCGTCAATGATTAAAATGCGTTCTCTTAGGGTATCTTGTATCGTTTTTTCCATTAGTTGATGAAAGTTAAATTATTAACAAAAAGTTCAAGTGAGTCCCGAATGAGGGGATAAATGCACAACTATGATGCCTATAGGTGTGTTCGCTTGCTAAAAAATAAAAGTAGATATTAATGAAACGAGAAGCAATCCGGGAGAAGAGCGGCAGAATTGTTTTCGTTTATTAGTTCACTTTTAAAATGGGTTACAGGTTGAACAATAAACAAATCTGCCTGTAAACTGGCGCAAAAATAAAGTAACTAAGCCGTAATGCAAAATACCTGAGTTGATTAATTGCAAGCAAAGCAAGTACGCTTTTCCTAATAGGGAAATTTTGATCAATTGCCGGAAACAATATAGTTTTCTACAGGTATACGGTTGCTGATGCTTTTGGCGAGGGTCATTTCATCTGCATATTCCAGCTCGCCTCCAAAGGCAATGCCCCGGGCAATGGTGGTGATTTTTACAGTAAGGCCTTTTAGTTTCTTGCTGATATAATAAATGGTGGTATCGCCCTGTATGTTGGCATTGAGTGCAAATATGATTTCGGTAATGCCTTCACTTTGTACCCGCTGCACCAGCGAATCGATTGTTAATTGCTCCGGCCCAATGCCATCCAATGGTGAAATGATGCCACCGAGCACGTGGTAGACACCACTGAATTGCTGGGTACTTTCGATGGCAATTACATCCCGGATATTTTCTACTACACAAAGTAATTCGCCCTTGCGGGAGTGATTGCTGCAAATATTGCACAATACCGTATCAGAAATATTATGACAGCGGCTACAGAATTTTATCTCTTCTCTCATTTTGGAAATGGCTTCACTAAACTGGGTTACATCATGGGCATCCTGTTTTATTAGGTGCAACACCAATCGCAGGGCTGTTTTTTTTCCGATACCTGGTAATTTGGCAAATTCATTCACCGCATTTTCTAAAAGAGAAGTAGAAAAAATCATGGAACAAAATTAATGGATAATTGGATAATGGATTATTGATAATTACCAATGCGACTATATTTGGTGCAAGTTTTATAACACAACCGGATGCAGTATTGTTGTTATTGATTGAACACTATATTGTTTCCAATCTGTGTTATGCCGCATTTTCTTCTTATAATTTGACATCCCGTTCATTATCCCAATTGGCTTTGATGTTTAATTTGGTATCAAGGGTGATGGCTCTTTCGGGCTGTAATTTTTGGCTGTAAATTCCCGGATCCCATTTGCCGTTATTATTGGTATCAAATAAAACCCGTAGTTCATAATCGCCGGGAGGAAATAATTTATCGCTCCAGGTAGTACCCGTAATGGCTACAGATCTGTAAATTTCCTGATCTTTTACAAATTGCAATACCGGATGCTCTGCCAATTTAAGATTGCTGAATCGCAGTACGATGCTACCGTAATCAGCTGTTTTTTTTGTGGTAAATTTTATGGTATCTGACCTGGCCAATTCTGTACCTGCCGAATCGCTGATGGCATCTTTGCTAACAAGCAGCCGGTAATGGTTTTCTTCTTTCCACTTTGTATTGATTTGAATAATTTTTTGGGTACTGTCTATGGTGATGGTAGTATTGATTTTATTATAATTGGTATCGGTTAAAATTATTTTTTGCGGATCAAATGTTTTTAGTGGATGGTTTACAGTCAATAATAAATTGGTAAGCAGATCCTGCTCATTGCTGCTTAAACTACTGATGTATTTTAGTTTTTTATCGGCTTGGGCGCCGGTTTTAGCGGGTGCTGCAACAGGTGTTTTTTTTATGTCTTTTTCTTCTTCAAAAGCGTACAGGGTAATGGGGGCCGAACTATCCGACACAATTACTTCCGAATCAGCAAAGGCGAACAATTCAATTTTTGAGTTGTACGTTTTACCGCCGTCTCCATCTTTTAATGCATACAATTTGTAGGAACCTGCCGATAAATTCGTGAATTTAAAATTGCCGGAACTATCGAGCCTGGCAATATAATTTGGTTTCCTTTTTTGCACGGCAGAGTCATCTACATTTCTATACAACATTGCAATGATGGTGCTATCTTTTTTACCGGTTTCTGCAATGATTACCTGACCGCCCAATTGTAAAGAATCAATGGTGTTGCCGGTAGAAAAAACGTAGGTAAAATTTCTAAAAGGGTTGCCTTCATTGTTATCCTGGATGGCATTACCAAAATTGATGGCATAAGTGGTGTTTTCCAGCAGGGTGTCTTTCAATTTTACGGTGACTGTTTTTAATTTAAAATCTACTTGTGGGCTTATTTTTGGGAAAGGCGAAACCAATACATTGGTTTGCACTTCCTTTACATCTACATACTCGTCGAAAACCAGCGTTACCTTATTTCCGGTAAAATTGGTAGACAATAATTTTGGGGTTGCACTCACGAGTTCAGGCGGAATGCTATCTCTTGGTCCGCCGGTGGGTGCGCCAATTTGGGCACATCCGGTAACCAGAAAGGAAATAAAACAAGCAATCAAAACAACAGTAATAAAATATAGAAAATGACTGATCCTCATTAGATGGTATTAAGTTGCAAACTTAGGCTGTTTCTTTTGTTTGCTGTATTTTGTAAATCATAAAATTGGCTTAATCCGAAGCTAAGTCATCTTATCAATCATGCATTGCAACCTCCAGGCGATTGTCTTTTGCAAAATTGCACCAATGGCAATCTGGCCTGCCGCAGCCTATATAAAAATCGTGGGCTTGTATTTTATGCCATGTTACAGTTAGCTGCTGTGTTACTGTTTCAATATCGGGGGGATTGATCGGAATTGTCACTTTTCGGTATTGCCTGTTTTTATCTGGTTCTATAAAATCAAATTCGGTAGCCGTTACTTTCCATGCTTTGCTTTTATAATGATCTACCAGTATTTTATAGAATACCGCTTGCCGCCAATAGTCGCCACCGTGGGGGTCATTTTCATTGGGTGGATTTGTTTTTAACAACGCTTTTTCGACATCGCCACTTTTATAATCCACAATAGTCACGTCATTTCCATTGAATTCCAGCTTATCCAGTTTGCCTTTTAGTGGAATACCATTTACCGTTACTCCGCGGATATTGCGTTCAATAGAAACCACTTTGTTCCAGGAATTGATGTAGTGAGAATAATAGTTTTCCAATACTTTTTCACCATAGGCCATTCTTCTTTCAAAAGCCTCCCGGGTAAAATTGGCACGCTGGCGAAACAGATACAATTTGAAATCAGCGATCATTTCAGTTGCGGATGGAAATTCATCTTTCCTTATTGAATTGGCTGCGGTTGAATCAAACCCGGTGGCCATTTTTTTAAACAATTGTTCCAGCGCATAATGTATGGCGCTGCCAAATTCCAATGCTTCGCTTTTGCTGTTTGGAATGCGAAGGATGTTGGTATAATAAAAGCCAAGCGGGCAGTTTAAGTAACTGTTGAGTGCCGATACATTCATTACGAATTTATTCACGATGGGCGCAATGAAACCTGATTCCAGCGATGCAATTTGGGGCTTAAGTGTACTTTTTTCTAATTTTAATTCAGCGGCCTCTAAAACAGGAAGAGAATATTTCGATATGATTTTTGTAATAAATCCGGTTGGTAAATAGTCTATTGCCTTCCTGTTATTTTTAGAAAAAAGAACGGATACATTTGGAGCAGCAAACAATAAATAATTTAAAAATCTGTCCGGCATTTCACCAGTCATATCCTGATATAAATGAGTGGCTGTATGAACGAATTTTTCTATCCAATAAACCCATTCTTTTTTCTCTGGTATTAACTCATTTGCATCTAAGATAAAAAGGTAATCCACTTCACCGGCCCATCCTTCTTCAGGTTGAATGATTTGAATACCATTCGAATTGGTTGCCTGGCGGCTGATGTTTACAGGAAGCCTTTCTGCTTGCATCGTATCCAATGCGGCTACCACTTGATTTAATTGAAGCTCCGGATTTTGTGCTGTTTCTTTTTGTATGAAACCTTTCCATTCTTTCAATAACTGCATCAACCAAATACGGTCATCACTTTTATCTGCATAGTTCAGCACCTTAGCCTCCTGCAGTATATTTTCAAGCAAAGATTCAGGATTAATACTGCCTGTGTCTTGTATCAGTTTTTCTAAAATGGTACTCACTTCTTTTAGATCCTTATCCATGCCGGTATCAAATAAATCCTTTGCAGGTGCGTTGGCTCTTTCAATAAGTAATTTTCGGATAGACGTTGGACTACTGCCATGTTTTTTACTGTTTACTTCTACCGATAACTTCGCAATTTCAATGGGTGGCACCTGGAAGAAGTCGAAGTGCAATATTTCAAAAAGCAACTCATCGCCACTAAACGGCATCTCAATTTCTGTGCTGATGTAGCGTAGTAGTTGAATTATTTTTTTGACGAAAGGTTCTCTCAAAAGATCAATACTACAGTTGCTGTAAAAAGGGATATTTTTTACGGTTAAGATTTGTTCTAATTTTTTATTGTATCCATCGTCTGTTGCGGCGATGGCAATCCTTGCCGGAGCTACATTTTCCTGCAATAAAGCCAATACTTTGTTTGCAACTCCAACGAATGCAGCTTCATCCGATTGATACGAGGTTATGGTTGGTAAATGCAGTATCGGTGCCGCCTGCAAATGGTTTATTTCTGGTTTGGTTTTTATTTCTATCCAATTAAATATAAGGTCACTTTTTACATTCGGATGATGACTGACGTCGACTGGTTCGTTTTCATAATTCGTAAGCAAAATATTGGGATGCTTATTTTCACCCACTAATAATTTCAATAATTTCTGTGCTGGTTTGTTGGAAAATGCTTGCTCTTCTGCCTGTATGTATTGAAACTGGTGTTGGTAAACGGAAAGTAGTTTTTCATTTGCCTCCAATGTTTTGATGGCCATTGCAATCAGATCATCTGTCTCGTACCTGTTATATTTTTGAAGGAGTTTTTGCCAATGGTTGAATTCGTGTATTCCTGCACTCAGCTTGTTGGTCATACCAATCACCTCATCCAGCGGTAAATTTTTAAAATTCGTTTGCGGGGCTTCACTTACCAACAGTTGATTTCGAAATACATCAATTTGCCGGTGAAGGGATTCTGTTGTGAAACCTTCCTGTTTAATAATAGCAAAGAATTTTTTTAAATTTTTAATTTCGTGGTGCACATCCGCTCTATACCTTTTTAGCGGATGCTTTGTTGGAAAGGCTGCTATTAATTCTTTTAGCAGCTGCACCTTTTCCAGTGTGGAAATTAATTTTGGATGGTTGTTATTAAACTGCGAAACATGCGATACCGTTATCATTTCGCAGAAAGAATGGATGGTGTGAATATTCGGCCTGGCTGCGTCATCTGGCATTAAATGGGCCAGTTCCATTTTCACCGAATGAACAGCTGAATCCGTTGGCATAAAACAAATAATATTTTCCGGCAATGTTTTCGGAGCAGATAATATCCTGGCAATTCGCACCGAAAAGAGTTTTGGAATATTTGTTGGCGAGCCAAGGAACGCACGAACCGGCCCATTAATTGTATCCACCAGTTTGCGTAGCTGTGGGTTGCATTTTTCGTAGGCCTGGTCAAAAACATTCAGCAAACTGGTTGGATTGGTAAGCATTTTTCAAAGATAAGCCTGCACTTGTTAATAGTTTCGTTTGCTAATACATTGAAAGCAGTTAGAATACGCCGGCGAATAATTTTTATACCAGAGCAACAAAAGCAATCAATTGTAGTTATACATGCAAAGAAACAGCATGAGCAAGGTTTATAGCATTAAAACAATTCAAAAATTACCCATCAGCCTCGACGAAGCGTGGGATTTTTTTAGCAGCCCAAAAAATTTAAAAGAGATTACCCCAGATAATTTAGGTTTCAATATCGTCTCCCAACATCATGGCGACAAAATGTATCCGGGCCAGATCATTGAATATAAGGTAAGTCCTGTGTTGGGTATTCCACTTTATTGGATGACGGAAATAACGCATGTGACAGACAAGAAG
>JBBQQP010000060.1:0-12615 GCA_038215675.1 Chitinophagales bacterium
GACTGGCTTTCGGATTCGATCGTTTGTGTGCCATTTTAGGAGGAAGCGAAAGTATCCGTGATTTTATCGCCTTCCCAAAAAACAATAGTGGACGGGATGTGATGCTGGATGCGCCATCTTCCATTGATGCAAAGCAATTTGATGAGCTGCAGATTAAGTTGGATGTGAAATAAAAAAATAACTTTAGAAAATAAAAAAGGCATCGGTGATTATTGAAATCCCAAAAGGAACTTCTCAAAATACATTGAAAAACATCCTTCCTCAAAAAATGAGAAAAAGGATTTCTCAAGGTAGGACTTGGCTTTTTAAGAGCTCCAAAATCTAGAATTTAGATTTGACATCTCCAGCTTAATTTTTTAATTTTTTTTAAAAAATAATTTTTTTATTAGAGCATGCCCATATTTCTATTTTATGATAAACCATTTTTGTAAACGCACGTAAAAATTACTTTACTGCAAATTCTGTATTTCCCTAACCAATTAATCGTGTCGGTTAATGAATTATTTTAATCGCTCCTCCTGCATTTACCACCACATTCGTGCCCGGGTTGGTTTTGATGCTGCGGCACAATGCGTTTGAGCTTACTACTACCGTACCGTTGTCAATGATCACATCCGTGTTGGCATCGGGGATGGAATTGCAGCTCCAGTTTGCCGGGGTTTCCCAGGCGTTGCTTGTAGACCCGGTCCAGTGATTGGTAAAACCCAGCGTAAATATCTGGCTGTTGCTGCCATCCACAACGCAGCGGTATTGGTAACTTGTAAAGGAAGAAGGGGCGTTACTTATTTGCAGCGTTGCTGTATTAACATTATTGTAGTTTGCATTATTAAATATGTTGGTAAAACCGCTGCCTGTATTTACCTGCCATTGATAGGCTGAACCCATTATGCCCGCAGTAAGTGAAGTACCGGAGGCAGGTGGGCATAACTGTGAGTAGGGAGGAAGGATGGCAGTGGCTGTAAAAGAACAGTTGATAGCAATACCCCAGTCATTTAGAGTACCACCATCGGCATCAACATTATCTGTAACTGTGAGCGTCCATGTACCAGCACTGTTTTGCCCGTCAAAGGCGGAAAGCAACCCTAGCGGCTTTGCGGTTTGGTTAGCGGCAAAAGGACAAGGCAATGAAATAAGCGAAGCCTCATCATCCAGGTTAACGAAGAAGTTTTGGGCATCATCACAAACCTGGTCAAATAGTACTACCGTTGTTCCTGCCGGACTGGTTAAACTAATCGTAAGGTCACCCACAAAAGTATGGGTACCTGCCAAACCTACTACATTCAAATCGGCAATATTTATACCGGCCGCGGCCGGTATAAATAAGGTAGAAGTAATTGTATTTTCTCCGTTCTCAGAAATAATTTTAGGTATATCTGAGCTGATGCGGGTGTTGCAAATAACTACACCGGTTTTAAATATACCGGTAGCCGAAGGCACACTAATGCCACAAACCGTGGTACTGAATACCCGCCAGTAATACACCGTGTTCTGTGCCAGTGGTATAACGGGCACAACAGGTAAAGTAGTAACATCAGTGATAGACTGAACGATGGTGGAAAAGTTATTAGAAGTTGAAATCTCCAGCGTGTAATAACTTGCCAGTGCAACCGGCTGCCAGTTAAAGGAAGGCAACGTTGCTGCACCCGTAGCATTCATTGAAGGCAGCGAAAGGCTACCGGGTGGAGCAGGCACGCCACTGATCACAAAAGAAATTATCCTTGTTTTAGTAACTGCACCGGCCAGACCATTGATGGTAATAGTATAAGTGCCTGCAGCAAGTGTATTGGTATTGTTCAATGTAACAGTAGTTGAACTTCCGGGCAGAATTGGGTTGCTGCCAAAGCTTATACTAGCACCAGCGGGCAGGCCGCTTGCTGATAGGGTAATGGAAGTAGCAAATCCATTTAAAGCAGCCGTGTTTAAATTTACCTTGCCGTTGGTTTCACCGCATAGGATCTTGGGCGCCGGGCTGTTAAATACAAAGTCAGCAAGGCCAGTATTTTGTATGGAAAAATTACTGTTTGAAATATCATAAAAAATATTGCCCACGCCTGAAATTCTAATCCTGGCGGACGTTGTAATATTATTGGGAACGTTAATTTCGTGAGTACCATCGTTTGCTGTATTTTCTGCAAGGGTAATAGCATAACTAAGCCCACCATCGGTTGATAATTCTATTTTTACATTGGAACAATTAATGGGTGCGACACCTGTGCCTGCAGGGTTCCAGGTGATGATGGCAAAATCATTTACCTGCCAGATAATACCGTTGGCATTGGGATAGGTAACCACGAAAGGACCGGCGGTAGCGCTAACTATTATTGCAGTTTCATCAAAACATACGCCTCCGCCACCAGCCCGGTTATCCCTGCCTGTGAGTCTGAAATTGATGGTACGCCCGTAGGATGGCAACATCTCCCCGATGGAAGTGATATTATTTACCACATCCGAAATTTTCGGGAAAAAGCGTACTGGGGTTGGTTGCGGAATGAACGAGCGAAACAAGGGGGCATTACCCGAAGGATTATTCCAGGCACCCTCTGGTCCGCCTACATCAATCTGCTCCCAGCTAAATGTAAGGACATCGCCGTTGGCATCCGTTCCGCCACCCGATAAAACAAAGGGAGTTGATTTAGGAATAATATAATCCTGCCCGGCATTTATAACAGGCGGGCTATTACCAGTGGCGGTAATAACCGGGCAGCTATTACCAATACCCGAATTACTATAAGCTGTAATTTCATTTAAGCTAATTGCATGAAATTGTGCATCGCTGTTGGGTTGCAGGTCGTCTGTACCGCAAATGCCGGCATACGCCATTATGGTACTGCCGCTGCCCGGTTCGGCATTTGCCGTAGAATTCCAGTTTGGCTGCGCACAGCTAAATGTAACTGAATTAAAGGTATGGTTTGCGTTAAACTGGTGCCCCATTTCGTGTGCTACATAGTCAATATCAAACCCATCCCCGGTAGGGCTGGCCGAGCCTGTTACACCTCTTGCCTTGAA
The DNA here is from genome assembly GCA_038215675.1 of Chitinophagales bacterium. GTDB lineage: Bacteria > Bacteroidota > Bacteroidia > Chitinophagales > Chitinophagaceae > Ferruginibacter. The sequence goes on from JBBQQP010000060.1 coordinate 3,007, forward strand.
TCCATTCCGGCAAACCACGCCCCGCTCGGCTAAACCTCCACCGCCAGTACTAAAAGTATGGCCGATATCATAATTGGCTGCCCCGATCCTGGCATCTATTACAGTTTGACTTTGGTTAATTAATGTATTCCCATCATTGTTTGCGGTAAAAGGGTCGCTTGCGGCGGTCGTAAAGATCACGGCATTTTCTGTTGCTACCAGTTGCAGACTGATGGATAATTCCTTTTCATAGACGCCGTTTACCCGGTTAATTGTAGTTACAATTTGCGCCAATGTTGCATCTACGGTTGGAGTAGCGGAGCCAGTTACTACCTGGGCGTATTGATTGGTGCAGGCAACTGCGAGTCGGTACTTGCGTAATTGCGTGCCGACGCAAACACCCGCAAGGATATTAGCTACGCTGTTTATCTGCTGCGCATTATTTATAAGCGGCAGTTCTTTGTATACTCCACTTTTTTTATGATCTGATTTATAATAAGAAATATAATTAGTGGTGGTTTTCAGGTTGTAGGGGTCGATAAAAACAGTACCAGATACCGGAGATAAAATCATGGCGTGAAAACCATATTCTGTCCAGTCGAGTTGAATGGTGGCTGAAGGGTCGGTGATGCCCTGGCCTGAAAAAGTTTTAATGGCGGGATATGCCGCGGCCAATGCAGGTGCCATTACTGCAGTTTCCCATATATTAAATGTAGCGCTGCTGCCGTCCGGCATTGGGATAACGACCACCGGTGCAGCTTTACGGCTAATTACGCTTTTCCCTGCAGGCACCCTGTCCAGGAAAGGCTTTAGCGCTTCTATAGAGAATTTTATCGTGCGGTACCTGGCGGGGATGATCACCCTTTTTTGTGATAGGCTTACGAATGAATTTTCGGAAGCATCTGCAAAAAAAACATTTTGCGCCTTGCTACAGAAACCGGCAAGGGATAAAACAGACAGCAATAAAATCCTTCTGGAAATAACTTTCATTGAGCGTATTTTCGTAATAACAGATCAGTTATAATTTATAAATATAGTAAAACAAGGTGAGATGTACGCCTGCCGATACGCATGTACCAGGCCTGTTTTTACGTGCAGTGCCTACAAGATTGCACCTGTAAACAATCGCTATAGTAGTGACGTTTGGCCTGTTGAGATTCGACATTTGGAATTAAAATATGTAACAACGATTTTTTACAGCGTTTGATTGTCTTCATCTGGTGTCTGCAAAATCATAAAATGTCCGCCGAATTCTATGATCTGATAAGGCTTCATGTACCTTTCAGAAAAAACCCTGTGAGCATGGCTGTGGATCTTAAACAACAATATTAGCTACAAGCTACTGCGCCATTTAAAGCTTCGTTCATCGCCCGGTTAATAAAAGCTGGTGGTACTAAGGGTTTTAAACGTATCAAAGAACTGTCTCTGAAGGCAATGAAAGTATGATAGAAATTTTTAAGTTACAATTATGAGTTTCTATTACGCTAACAATCCACCTTCTTAAATTTTTTCCTAACTTACCGTCATGACTAAAAGCCAAATACCGCTGGCAGAACGACTGCGTCCGACCACGTTAAACGAGTTGGCTGGTCAGCAGCATCTTACCGGCATGGGCAGTATTTTACGCACCGCCATTGAACATGGTAAGGTGCCCAGCATGATTTTGTGGGGGCCGCCAGGTGTTGGTAAAACAACGATTGCCAATATTATTGCTCAGACTTTACAAGTGCCATTTTACACACTGAGCGCCATCAGCAGTGGCGTAAAAGAAGTACGGGAAGTAATAGAAAATGCGAAAACGCAGGCAAACGTAATCTTATTCATTGACGAGATCCATCGCTTTAATAAAGGCCAGCAAGACGCTTTGTTAGGTGCAGTAGAAAAGGGAATTATTACATTGATTGGTGCTACTACCGAAAATCCATCATTTGAAGTAAACAGCGCCTTATTGAGTCGTTGCCAGGTGTATGTTTTAAAACCACTGGACGAGGCAGAGCTGGTTGCTTTATTACAGCATGCCATTGAAACAGATGAAATTTTACGATACCAAAAAATTGAGTTAAAGGAAACGGCGGCCTTAATAAAAATATCCGGAGGCGATGCCAGAAAATTATTTAATTTACTGGAGCTTGTTACAGAATCACTTGGTGACAACATCAACATCACCGACGATCAAGTAATGGAGATTGCCCAGCAACGCATTGCCATTTACGATAAGGGGGGCGAGCAACATTATGATATCATTTCTGCTTTTATAAAATCGATTCGGGGCAGCGATCCAAACGCAGCCGTGTACTGGCTGGCAAGAATGATTGACGGTGGCGAAGATGTAAAATTTATTGCACGCCGGCTTTTGATACTGGCCAGTGAAGATATTGGCAATGCCAATCCCAATGCGCTATTACTGGCCAATGCCACTTTTGATGCGGTGAATAAAATCGGTTATCCTGAATCAAGAATCATTCTTTCGCAATGCGTAACTTATTTAGCAAGTTCGGCCAAAAGCAATGCAGCGATGGTAGCAATCAGCGAGGCAATGTCGGCTGTTCAGCAGCATGGCGATCTGCCTGTTCCGTTGCACATTCGCAATGCACCAACAAAACTAATGAAGAATTTAAACTATGGCAAGGATTATGCTTACTCACACAATTACGAAAATAATTTTAAAGCACAGGAATACCTGCCCAACAAATTGAGTGGCACAACGTTTTATAAGCCGGGCTTAAATGCAAGAGAACAGGATTTACAAAAACACCTGAAAGCCCTGTGGAAAGAGAAGTACGGTTATTGATGCAATCGCACCTGATTTAGATTTTAAAAAGCAAAGTATACAATGCGCATTTTTCAAAAAAAGCCATCTTCTTTGCCAGGGAAATTGAATATTGAGCATCATTATTTATGAAAGCGATAACATGGTATATTGAAATAAAAAGCTCATTTTTTTAAAACATTTACAAGTATGAAAGCATTCAGATTTCTTGGAGTAATGATGGTATCAGTTGTTTTATTTTCCTGCGAAAAAGAACAATCAGCTGAAAATAATTCGGTTGCTGCAGCCACATTTTTAAACGTAGCGTATGGCACTGATCCATTTCAAACTATGGATATCTATTTACCTGCAGGCAGATCCAGTTCGCTCACCAAGGTTATGGTATTAATACATGGTGGTGCATGGGTATCCGGAGATAAAAGTGAACTCACGCCATTTGTGGATACTTTCAAAAGAAGACTGCCGGATTACGCTATATTCAATATCAACTATCGTTTATCGGCGGCCCCGAACAATCTATTTCCTAGCCAGGAAAATGACGTGAAAGCTGCTATGGAATTTATTGCCGGCAAATCGGCGCTGTATGGAATTTCCGATAAATTTGCTTTAATAGGTGCCAGTGCCGGCGGGCATTTAGCATTGTTACAGGGGTATAAATATACCAGCCCTATAAAACCAAAAGTGGTGGCTTCACTGTCAGGCCCTACAGATCTTGTAGCGATGTATACCAATCCCGTAGGTGGAAATCCTATTCTTTCAATTTTGTTGGCTACCGCAATTGGCAAAACGCTTACACAGGATCCTCAACTGTATGCGAGTTCAAGTCCGATAAATTTTATTACTTCAACTTCGCCTGCCACAATGTTATTACATGGGTCCGATGACCCGCTGGTTGCTGCAAGCCAGGCTACAGTTGCCAAAGACAAATTGGTGGCGGCCAATGTAACCAACCAGTATGTGTTGTACGGGGGGGCTGGTCATATAGATACCTGGGATAACCTGGTTTTGTTTGATTCCTTCAATAAACTACAGGCCTTTATGTTGGCCAATGTAAAATAAAACAGTCGGCTGGAAATGGGTATGCTTTAAAGATATTTTACTTATCGTTTCTGGTTAACTTATAGAGCCCCTTTCTGTGATGTTACCGCTAAAGTAAAAATAAAAAGGCTTATCAATCTGTGATTGTTAGACCCGGTTGTGAATGGTGAATAAACTATTTACCATTCACACTTAAGTTTACAGCCACTTTCAATTTGCGAACCATTCTCGATAGAGCTTTACACCTGTATATTTTGCTCCATACATTTTCGCTATTTTTGTGCGGATGCTAACAAAAATATTACTCCAGTTTCTATTAGTTTTTTCCTGTCCGTTCATTCCATTGGCACAGCCTGTAGCTGCCGTATATTTTAAAGGAGCCATTAAAGAAAATAAAGTAATCCTTCAACGAAATATTGTTCAAAATACCATTATCAAAAATTTGTCGTTTTCGTTAAATGAGGATACAGAAGAATACTGGATGGATGCTTTTTGGGGCATGGAGTTATTGCACTACAAATCGCCCTGGGCCGACACCAGAATCTCGCTTGCCTTTGACTCTGTTGAAAAAAGAAGCGCCGGTTTTCAAAGGGCATTGTTAGAACTGGTTTATACAAACTACCCGATGTTCTTTTCAAAACAAGTGAGTGCATTGCTTGCAGCTACTACCAATGCGAAGGTATTTGCCATGTGTGCAGAATACCTGTTGGCAAATAACAAACCGCTGCTTGCCGGGATCAACCTTGAGAGTAAAAAACATGTGTTGGTAAAAAGTGAAAAAGACGAGGCTATTGTAAACCAGTTGATGAAACGGCTGCAAGATCAATCACCTGTAAGAAAAAATAATTTTATTGCTGAAATCATTGGCCCCGATTTTATAAGAAACCACACCATCCTATACAGTTTCCAACGAAAAAACCGAAATTATCCAGGCCTTGCAATGATCAAAGATTCAACAGGAAAATTTGTAACGGATGAATATGGCGGGATTTTTTCTGTACCTCAACTGGCAAGAAGTATCAGTAATCTTCCGGGATACCTCACCAACGGAAATACACCCCAGGGTATTTTCAGAATGCATGGTTTGGATACCAGCACGAATAGTTTTATTGGCCCAACTAGCAACATACAATTGACCATGCCGTTTGAAACAAGTCTCCGGCATTTCCTTATAGACTCTGCCATCATTGATCATGTATGGACGGAGCAGTGGTACAAAAAATTATTGCCGGACAACCTTCAATATTACATGCCGCTATACGAATCGTTTTATGCAGGTAAGGCTGGCAGAACTGAAATCATTGCACATGGTACTACAGTAGATCCTGCGTATTATTCCGGCGAATTGTATTACCCTCAAACACCCACGATGGGCTGCTTATGTACCAAAGAAATCTGGAGTGAAGCCGATGGAAAGAGGTTACAAAGTGATCAGCAAAAACTGGTAGCCGCATTACAAAGGGTTGGTGGAACCAGCGGCTATTGCGTGGTAATTGAAATAGATGATCAGCAAATGCCAGTTTCACTCAGCGAAATTTTATCATTGATAAAGACAATAAAAGATCAATGAAAAAAGATATTAACAGCAGACAGGATATTGAACAACTGATCGTTGCTTTTTATGAAAAGGTAAAACCAGACCCCACTATTGGTTTTATTTTTACAGAAATTGTAAACATAAATTGGGAAAACCATATCCCTGTAATTGTAGATTTTTGGGAAGGTGTTTTGCTGGACAACCCGGTATATCAAAAAAATGCGATGGAAGTGCATTACCACCTAAATAATCAAATAACCTTACAAGAAGCTCATTTTGAAACCTGGCTTAATCTATTTAATTCAACAATAGACGAATTATTCGAAGGTAAGATAGCTGCCCTTGCTAAAAACCGTGCAAAATCAATTGCAGCTGTAATGCAATTTAAAATGGACAATATCAACAATAAACAATCGCTTATCTGATGGAACTAAACTGGAAATACACCCCATTCAATGAATTAAGCGTTGCAGAATTATATGCAATCCTGCAATTGCGGAACGAAGTTTTTGTAGTTGAACAAAATTGTGTGTACCAGGATGCAGACGATAAAGATTTTGAAAGTTATCACCTGACCGGATGGGATGCTGATCGACTGGCAGCTTATTGTCGAATTTTACCACCTGGGATCTCTTACCCGGACGCAAGTATCGGGCGGGTAGTAACTTCACCCCATTATCGAAAAACAGGTAATGGCCGTTTACTAATGTTAACAGCAATCGTAAAAACACTTAGCCAATTTACCTGTAGTAAAATAACTATATCTGCGCAATTTTACCTTACCCATTTCTACGAAAGCCTTGGCTTTACTGCATTTGGCGAGACTTACCTGGAAGATAATATACCGCATATTGAGATGCAATACACTGTATAATTTCCATCTTACAAGACAATATTTTTTACAAGTCCTCGTTTTGTATGAGATGATATTAGGTTTTAGTTACCCTGAAAACTTAATTAAAAATCCGAATATCTCAATCCGTATTTCCTAAACTGGTGACACATGAAAAACTATTTACATTATGTAATCCATAATGGATTTCTCACCCTGATTTTTATTTCATTTTTTTCATCCGTATCCAATGCGCAGCATTTTATGATCGGAGATGCAAGAGTAAAAATAGAAGCAGGTTTGAATTTTGGACCAACCTTTTTTTTGGGCGATTTGGGCGGTCATCGTGGCAAGGGCACAACTTTTATTAAAGATGTTAACCTTCCACTTACCAAATTGATGAAAGGTGCCTTTATTACTTTTTCCGCCTCGGAATGGCTGGGGTTTCGGGTGGCAGCACAATTTACCTACGTAGAGGGACAAGATAAAATAATTAAAACGGAAGGTAGAGATGAACTATATCGCAAGCAAAGAAATCTTGATTTTAGGAGTGATATGTTCGAAGTGTATGCTGCGATGGAAGTTTTTCCGCTGATGTTGCTGAATAAAAACAACGAAGAATATGACCCCAAACTGAGACCCTATGTTTTTGCAGGAGCCGGGATGTTTACTTTTAATCCAAAGGGATCGATAACGGACCAAAGAGGACAAGAGACCTGGTATGAATTACAACCATTGCGAACAGAAGGACAGGGGTTTAAAGAATACCCATCACGAAAACCGTACGCATTAAAACAGTTGAACATCCCAATGGGAGGAGGTTTAAAATATTTTGCTTCATCTAAATTAAACCTGTCGCTAGAATTATTATACCGAAAAACTTTTACAGATTACATTGATGACCTAAGTACAGATTATGTAGATCCAAATCTATTTTACCAAAACCTTCGACCAGAAAGAGCGGTAATTGCAAGCCAAATTTTCGATAAGGCATTTACAAGTTTAATTAATGGATCGCCGCGTTTCGAACCTGGTCTTCAACGTGGTAACCCGAAAAATATGGATGCCTATTTTTCTTTTGTTCTTAAAGTGGGCGTTAGACTGGGAAATCCTTACGGAGGTTCATCGTCAGGAAGAGGCGGGGGTAGTACAAGATGTCCTACAAGATTTTAAAATATAAAAACAATATCCAAATGAAGAAAAATTTACACGCCAACCCAGTAATTTTTAAAATGGCAATATTGATTGCCTCCTTTGTTCTGGTGATGATATATAACCAATCGAAGGCAGCTCAACTGCCAAATTCCTCGATCAGTTTCCCCACGGTACTTGTAAAGTTTTAACAGATACCTAAACTGCTAATTCAAAACATACTTGCTTTTATTGTAAAGAAGAGTCATATAGTTGAGAGCGCATTAAAAATTAAATGGTTTGTTTTTGGATAAATACAATGAAGTGGCAAAGTGATATAAAGAAGTTACTGGAACCATCGTACATACCTCTACGATGATACCCCTGAAACCACAACTTTAAAACTTTAATATAAAGCTTTGCTACTTTTTTAAAAAGGTCCGTACTGAATAAGTATGGACCTTTTTATCTTTATATTGACCGCAAATCATCATTCATTACGGTTTACCTTTACTGTTCATTACTCATCACTCATCACTCATAATTTATTCATCATTCATCTCTCATCATCCCAGCTCTGCTTGCAAATACTGACCGGTAAAGCTGCCCTTTACTTTTATCAAACCTTCCGGAACGCCCTCAAATAAAACCAGTCCGCCCCCATCACCGCCTTCAGGCCCGATATCAATAACATGATCTGCCACTTTTATCACATCCATATTGTGCTCAATCACTAAAACGGTATTACCTCTTTCTACCAGCCTGGTCAGTACTTCCAGCAAATGCTGAATGTCTTGAAAATGTAACCCGGTAGTTGGTTCATCTAAAATATAAAAAGTTTTACCGGTATCCTTTTTACCAAGTTCAGTTGATAATTTTACCCGCTGTGCTTCGCCGCCACTCAGCGTTACGGCACTTTGGCCGAGTGTGATGTAGCCAAGTCCGACCTCTTTCAGCACTTTTATTTTACGATAAATAAAAGGCACCGCCTGGAAAAACTCTACCGCTTCATCTACCGTCATGTCCAATACATCGCTGATCGATTTTCCTTTGTATCTTATCTCCAGTGTTTCCCTGTTGTACCTTTTGCCATTGCACTTTTCGCAATGCACATACACATCCGGTAAAAAATTCATTTCAATTACCCGCATGCCCCCACCTTCACAAACATTGCATCTGCCGCTTTTTACATTAAAATAAAAGCGACCTGCATTGTAACCACGAATCTTTGCTTCTGGCACTATCGAAAATAAAGTCCGGATGTCTGTAAAAAATCCACAATAAGTTGCAGGATTACTTCGAGGCGTTCTACCAATTGGCGACTGGTCAATCTCAATTACTTTATCTACATGCTCCAATCCTTTGATTGATTTAAACTCCAATGGATTCGCCTTTGAATCGTAACAATGTTTATTTAGCAATGGATACAATGTTTCGTTGATCAATGTTGATTTGCCACTACCACTAACTCCGGTTATCAATATCAGTTTCCCCAGCGGAAATTTTACGCTGATGTTTTTTAAATTATTTCCCTGTGCCCCTTTTATTTCTACAAAATTGCCGTTGCCCTTCCGTCTTTCTTTTGGTACGGCAATGGATTTTTTACCATTCAGATAAAGGGCTGTATCCGAGCCGGATGCAAGCACTTGTTTGGGTGTGCCCATGGCTACAATCTCGCCACCATGTTTACCCGCTTTTGGTCCAATATCTACCAGGTAATCGGATGCCAGCATGATGTCTTTGTCATGCTCCACCACCAATACACTGTTGCCAATATCTCGCAAATTCTGCAAGGCACCAATCAATCGTTGGTTGTCACGCTGGTGTAAACCAATGCTTGGTTCATCGAGTATGTATGTGATGCCTTGAAGCTGCGACCCTATTTGCGTAGCCAGCCTGATACGCTGCGATTCGCCACCGCTCAGGCTTTTGGAGGAACGGTTGAGGGTGAGATAAGTAAGGCCCACATCCAACAAAAACTGTAAACGCTCCCTGATTTCTTTCAACACATCTTTGGCGATTGCATTCTGTTTGGTGCTCATTCTTTTTTCCAATCCTTCAAACCATACCGCCAGTTTATCCAGGTTTAAATCACTTAATTCTGAAATATTTTTTTCATCCATTTTAAACCAAAGACTCTCCTTTCTTAAACGGTTACCATTGCAGGTATCACATTTTTTTAATTGAATATATTTCTCTAACCAATCTATTTATGATTATCCACTTTGAGTTGCTGCAAACAAACTCTTTATCTTCGGTATGATGACTTGATATCTTAGGGTATTTTCAATCGGCAATGTTTCTTAACTCAGGTCTATTTCG
>JBBQQP010000061.1:0-12526 GCA_038215675.1 Chitinophagales bacterium
TTTTCTTGATGTACAATTCTCTTTGCCTGGCCTGCTTTAATTCTTCAAATAATTCTTTATAGATCAATGTCCATGGCAAGCCAGTACTGGTAAATTTTTCTTTGCCACGGTTGTGATCTCCCAAACGTCTCGTAATATCGGTTGTGGAGCCAACATAGTATTTGTTTAACTTTTCGCTGTAAAGTATGTAACAGTAACTAGCCATAAATTGAAAAGCTCCCGATTCATCGGAAGCATTGTTGGGACCTGGATTGGATTCGAACCAATGACCCTCCCGATTAGAAATCGGGATGGTCTATCCTGCTGAGCAGATCAAGGCTTCCAAAAAACTAAAACAGCTTCCGATTTATCGGAAGCTGTTTTGTGACCTGGATTGGATTCGAACCAATGACCCTCCCGATTAGAAATCGGGATGGTCTATCCTATTGAGCAGATCAAGTCTTCCAAAAAACTAAAACAGCTCCCGATTCATCGGAAGCCTTTTGTGACCTAGATTGGATTCGAACCAATGACCCTTCTCGATTAAAAATCGGGAGGGTCTATCCTGCTGAGCGGATCAAAGTCTCGATATATTTTCTACTCTTCATTTTCTTGATGTACAATTCTCTTTGCCTGGCCTGCTTTAATTCTTCAAATAATTCTTTATAGATCAATGTCCATGGCAAGCCAGTACTGGTAAATTTTTCTTTGCCACGGTTGTGATCTTCCAAACGTCTCGTAATATCGGTTGTGAAGCCAACATAGTATTTGTTTAACTTTTCGCTGTAAAGTATGTAACAGTAACTAGCCATAAATTGAAAAGCTCCCGATTCATCGGAAGCATTGTTGTGACCTGGACTGGATTCGAACCAATGACCGTCCCGATTAGAAATCGGGATGGTCTATCCTGCAGAGCGGATCAAGGCTTCCAAAAAACCAAAAAACTTCCGAAGATATCGGAAGCTTTTTCGTGACCTGGATTGGATTCGAACCAATGACCCTCAGCTTAGAAGGCTGATGCTCTATCCAGCTGAGCTACCAAGTCATTTATTTTTTTGCAAATATAGGGTAATTGAATAATTGAATGCAAAGCTTTCTTGATAATCTACCGCAACCGGCCATGGTATTGAATAAACTTATCTTTCTCTGTTTTCTTTTAGCATTCAATTACAAGCTTTCAAGCGTGAAATAAACAATGCCCTCTTATCAAAAGGGCACTTTCTAAAAATTCAATTTGCCATGAATTAAAGGGCATCCTTTTGCGGGCAAATCAATTTTACTATTGGTCAATCGATCCCAATACCTTTTTCATAAAACTATTACACGCATCCTTTTCCGCCATACCATCTGCAATTAACTGGTGTACTTCCAGTGCGCCGCAAAGATTCGATATCAACTCCCCTATCACATCCAGTTCGGGATCTTTCAACGAAGGTGCTTCAGAAATGTTTTCCAACACTGTGATCGCATCGTTTATTTGCGCTACTGTACTAGTGCGTTGTATATGTCTAATTACTGGTAACTTCATTGAGTAAGTTTTTTAAAATTTCTTCTTTATTGGTTTGTACCTGGTTGATCAAATTTCCATTTTTGAAACCTGCGAATGTTGGCAAATTGCTTACATTGGCCACCTTGCGGGAATTGGGAAATTTTTCGGCATCAACCAAAACAAAAGTAACGGCCTCGTTTTCTGTCGACATCCTTTTAAATTTTGGTTTCATTACCCGGCAATTACCACACCATCCGGCTGAAAACTGCACCATTACGGTATCATTCGCTGCAATAACCGATTCAAGGTTATCTTCCTGTAATTCTATTAACATGATTAAGTTTTTAATATAGCAGGCGAAATAAATTCGCCTGCTAATTTTTTAATTGGTTGAAAAATATTCAGCAACTCCTTTTTGGCTAGCCTGCATCGCATCTTTTCCTTCTTCCCAGTTTGCAGGACAAACTTCACCATACTTTTCTACATGTAATTGTGCATCCACCAGACGGATATACTCGTCAATATTTCTTCCTAAAGGAAAATCATTGATTGATTCGTGTCTTATGATGCCTTCCTTATCAATTAAAAAAGTGCCACGGTAAGCAATTGGTGCTCCGTTGAAAGCCCAAAGTTTAGTGTCATTGTTGTAGACATATTCGCCACCCAACACACCGTAGTTCAACGAAATGGTTTTTGAATTGTCTGCTACAATCGGGAAATTGACACCCTGTATACCGGCATTGTCCTTTGGTGTATTTAACCAGGCAAGATGCGTTTCTTCAGAATCAGTTGAGCAACCTACCACGATCGTATCTCTTTTTTCAAATTCAGCTAATTTTTCCTGAAAAGCATGAATTTCTGTTGGACATACAAACGTAAAATCTTTTGGATAAAAGAAAAATAGCACATTTTTTTTACCAACATACTGCGTTAAACTAAAATCTTCTACGATTTCTTCTCCATTTATTACTGCACCAACTGTAAAATGCGGTGCTTTTTTTCCTACTAATCCCATAATTTTTTTTTTAGAATGCAAATGTAGGTTAACTATTCTGTTTAACCAATTAGATGGAATTCTTTAACAGTTATATTTTTGATCAGAAAAATGGAGCGCCCGTATTTCCTGATTAAGAATGCCAAATTGATAAAAATTATAATTACGAAAAATGCCCGGCTACAATGATAGCGGGCATTTCAATTTATTTACAGTGTGAAGGATTAACCCATTTTTTCTTCCAGCTCCATTACTTTGTCAAAAACGATTTCGTATTCTTTATTTAATGCTTCCAATTCGTTGCTTACTTTTTTGTAATCAGTTTCCGTCTGGTGAAATTTGTCTTTATTAGTATAGCCATCAGGTGAAGCCATTAATAATTCAAGGGACGCCTTGCTTTTGTTTAGTTGCGCCAGTTTGTCTTCTATTTGTTGGAAACGGGTTTTGTTTTTCTGGTATTCTTTTTTTATCTCTTTATCTACCGGACTCCGTTGGTTATTCGCAACTAGTGGCGCCGCTGCTAATTCTTTTTGCGGAGCCTGCTCTTTATTATTGTTTTTAGAAGCGTTGTTTCTTGAAGCAGGTTCTGCAACTTTAGTCTTAATTTCTTCCAGTTTAGCGGCAGCCAATCTTCTTTCTTTCCAGTCTTCCCACTCTGCATAACTGCCTTTAAATTCTACAATTTTATGGTCTTCTATCTCCCATATTTTATTGGCAATCTTGCTTACAAAATGCCTGTCGTGACTAACAAATACGATGCTGCCTTCATAATTATTCAACGCACCAATCAACAAATCAACCGAGTGTATGTCCAGGTGATTGGTAGGTTCATCCAACATCAAAAAGTTGGCTTTGCTCACAATAGTTTTAGCCAATGCTACCCTCGCCTTTTCACCACCACTTAGTACTTTAATTTTCTTATCAACATCATCTCCGCTAAATAAAAAACAACCTAGTAAACTCCTCAATTCAAGATCGGTTTTTCCGCTGCGGCTTTCCCGCATTTCATCCAACACATTGTTATTGATGTTCAACGCTTCCAACTGGTGCTGTGCGTAAAATGATTCGTCCACATTGTGCCCCCAAACCCGGTCGCCGGTAAATTCTTCGTTGCCTACAATCACCCTCAATAATGTTGATTTACCCTTACCATTTGCACCAATCAAGGCTATCTTGTCGCCACGGTCTATTTCTGCCCCGGTATCTTCCATAATTACCAGGTCGCCAAATCTTTTGGATACATGTTTCAATGTACACAAAACCCTTCCCGGTTGTTTATCAATTGAAAAGTTAATCCGCATATTCGGCCTTTCAATTTCTACATTTTCTATCCTGTCTAACTTCTCTAATCTTTTTACTATACTTTGTGCTGCGGCGGCTTTACTTGCCTTTGCTTTAAAACGTTCTACAAATCGCTCGTTTTGGCGAATGTAGTCTTGCTGATTTTCGTATGCCTTTTGCTGCATATCTACCCTCAGTGCTTTCTCCGTTTCGTAATACGAATAATTGCCTGTATAAAAATGTAATTTCTGCTGGTAAAGCTCTACCACTTTATTCACCATTCGGTCTAAAAAATAACGGTCGTGGCTTACCATTACTACTGCGCCCTGGTAATGCTGCAGATATTTTTCCAGCCACTCAATACTTGGTAAATCCAGGTGATTCGTAGGTTCATCCAACAGCAATACATCCGGATGCATCAAAATCATTTTTGCCAGCAACACCCGCATGCGCCATCCTCCACTAAATAGCTTGTAAGGCTTGTGTAAATTTTCGTTGGTAAAACCAAGCCCCTGTAATATTTCTTCGGTTTTATGATGAATATCGTAACCGCCCAATACTTCCAGCTCATGCAATTTTTCAGAGTAATCATGGGCCAGAGTTTCATCGCCGGTTCTTTCCAGTTCAAGACCAATGGCTTCAATTTCCTTTTCCAGTTGCTTCACTCTTTCAAACGCACCCATGGCTACTTCCAGAATAGAATCTTCTGTATCAAAACTCAGGAGATCCTGGTGTAAAAAACCGATAGTGGTTTCCTTCCCTTGTTCCACGGTTCCTTTGCTGGGCAAAAACTGCCTGGTTAACACTTTAAGTAAAGTAGATTTTCCGGTACCATTGTAACCAATCAGCGCAATACGCTCATTCGGCTGTATATGCCAGGTGGCATCTTCGACTATCGTTCGGGCCCCAAATTCAAAAGTCACATTTTGTAATCCTAAAAGCATGGTTTGTATTATTTTCTAAAAGCTGAATACTGAAATATTTTGCAAAAGTAAGTTATAGCATTTACAATTTTGCTGAACACCAGTTGGGAAGCGCATATTCTATAATGAAAAGTCTAAAATCTGTCGATTATTTAGTGAGTTGTGTTGCAGAAAATACCTCCAATTTTACTTTGCCGGCCTACAACGAAAAAATATTTCCCAAATTTAACGGATGTAATATTTTAATCAAGCGACCAATTGTATCCCCTAAAACTTAATGCCAGTAATTTGAAAATTGTCACTTTACTTTTACAGCTTCCTAAAAGTACAGGACAGCATAACCGTTTACCCCAAACTATTTAAATGATTGTTTGTTAGTTTGTAACTTAGCCGAAATTTTAATAAATGAAAAAAATAGTATTGGTAATAGCTCTTTTATTGACAGGGTTTGGCGTTTATTGGTTTCTTTTAAGAGAAAAAAAAACAGGCCCTGCTGATGAAAAAACCGGACCGATGATAGCAAAACAACATTCTGCTGCCTTTAATATTGGAATAGATAGTTTAATGACCGCCTATTTTAGCATCAAAGATGCTTTTGTAAATGCAGATTCCAATACCGCAAAATCTGCCTGTTCAAAATTGATACTTTTGGCAGACAGCAGCAGATTGATTGAACTAAAAACGGACTCGATAGCCATTTACGAAAGTGCGCTCATGCTTTTGAGAGATGTAAAAGCCAATGCAGAAAGTTTGCTTAATCAAACCGAACTTACGGAAATGAGACAGGATTTCAGAATGATTGGTGAAAGCATTTACCCATTATTAAAAACCATTCATTACGAAGGCAACACGTTGTATTGGCAAAATTGCCCGATGGCATTTGGAGATAATAAGGAAGCTAACTGGATCAGTAGTACCAAAGAAATTGTGAATCCTTATCTTGGTAAAAATCATCCTGAATTTAAAGGCACGATGTTGCATTGCGGTGAAGTAAAAGATAGTATCAAGGCACGCTAGAAAAAACTTTAAAATTAAATATTTATTCACCTGATTACAATATTAGGACAGATTTTAGTAATAAAAATACACCTGGTCGTATCACCAAAATGAGACTTAAAACGATCTTTAAATTAAACATATTTGCCATTCGTGGCAGCCCTATCACAATGGCAAACAAAACTTTTTTTCTCATACTCCTTTTATTGCCCTCCCTTCTTTTTTCACAAAAAAAGTTTACTATAAGTGGCTATATAAAAGACAGTCAAAACGGTGAAACCCTCATTGGAGCGGCCATTTCTATTAAAAATCAAACCAAAGGGATATCCAGCAATCAATATGGTTTTTATTCACTCACGTTAACCGAGGGCGACTATGAATTGATTGGATCCTACGTTGGGTTTCAACCTTTAACCATTGGGGTAAAACTGGATGCCGACAAACAATTGAATTTTGATTTATTACCAAGAGCGGCATTACAGGAGGTAATTGTGAGTTCAAAAAAACGAGATGAAAATGTTAGAAATGCGCAGATGGGGAAATTTGTATTACCGATTGAACAGATCAGGGCAGTACCCGCATTTTTAGGGGAAGTGGATTTGCTAAAAACCATACAATTGTTACCCGGTGTAAGAAATGCTGGAGAAGCAAGTGCAGGCATCTATGTAAGAGGCGGCGGTCCCGATCAGAATTTGATTATGCTGGATGATGCCATCGTTTACAATACCGGGCATCTGTTTGGCTTCTTCTCCATTTTTAATTCGGATGCCATTAAAAACGTATCCCTCATCAAAGGTGGAATGCCGGCACAATATGGAGGCCGTTTATCCAGTGTGGTTGACATAGCTATGAAAGAAGGAAATGACAAAAAATTTCAGGTGGAGGGTGGTATTGGATTGATCGCCTCCCGCCTTTCGATACAAGGTCCCATCAAAAAAAACAAGGCTTCATTTATTGTTTCTGCCAGACGAACTTATATTGATGCATTGACCAAACCCTTTGTAAAACCGACCAGTCAGTTTTATGGATCGGGGTATTATTTTTATGATTTAAATGCCAAAGTGAATTACAAATTTTCTGAAAAAGACCGCCTTTATTTAAGTGGCTATTTTGGAAGAGATGTTTTTGATTTTGTAAATGGTCAACAAAGCCTGGATGTAAATATTCCTTGGGGTAATGCAACAGGAACCCTTAGGTGGAACCATGTTTTTAATAACCGCCTGTTTGCAAATACTACGGCTGTTTTTAATAATTATAATTTCACTTTTGAAGCAGCTCAAAATAATTTTAATATCAAGCTGGCTTCTGGCATCCGGGATTTTAGTTTAAAGCAGGATTTTGATTTGTATCCTTTTACCGGGCATAAAGTAAAATTTGGCGGACTCTACACCTATCACAGGTTTACGCCCAATGTTGTGAGTGGCCGTCAGGATTCGGTAGTATTTAACCCACTCAACGCCCAACCGAAATTTGCGCATGAAGTAGCCGTATACATACAGGATGATTGGGAAGTAAGTGACAAAGTTAAAATCAATGCAGGATTACGATACAGCGGTTTTCAACAGCTTGGTCCGTATAAAATTTATCAGAATGATGACAATGGCAACAGGTTGGATAGTACCGTATTTAAAGGTGGCCAGCCGGTAAAAACCTATGGTGGTTTGGAGCCTAGATTTACATTGCGATATGCAGTAAACGATGAAACATCCATCAAAGGTTCTGTTACAAGAAACCTGCAATACATTCACCTGGTTAGCAATTCAGGTTCTACCCTTCCAACTGATCTTTGGGTACCCAGTACTTATAGGGTAAAGCCGCAAATCAGCTGGCAATATGCGGCAGGTTATTTTAAAAATTTTAATGATAATGTGTATGAAACCTCGGTAGAAGTATATTATAAAAGTATGCAGAACCAGATTGAATACGAAGAAGGTTACACGCCTAATACACTGGAAGACACGGAGACTTTTTTTACATTTGGCAAAGGCTGGAGTTACGGAACGGAACTGTTTATCAATAAAACAAAAGGAAGATTAACCGGTTGGATCGGTTATACCTTAAGCTGGACCTGGCGCAAGTTTCCGGCACTAAATTTTGGCGAAAAATACCCTGCAAAATACGATCGCAGAAATGATATGAGCGTAGTGGCAATATACGAATTGAATAAGCGATGGAAATTATCCGGCACCTTTGTATTTGGAACTGGCAATGCAACCACATTACCACAGCGATTTTATACCATCAATGGCATCTTAACACAAGAGTATAGCCGAATCAATGAGTACCGTCTGCCGTCTTACCATAGGATCGATTTAGGTGCTATTTATACATCCAAAAAAAATGCACATCGTAAAATGAAAACCGAATGGGTGTTTAGCGTGTATAATATCTACAGTCGTAAAAATCCATACTTCATTTATTTCGATCAAACGGGAAATCCTTTTGATGGTACATTGAAGGTGCAAGGCAAACAGGTGAGTATCTTTCCTATCATACCTTCTGTGACCTGGAATTTTAAGTTTTAGGCGAAGCCGATAAATCCCCTGAAGAGGACTTTGGACCCTGATAATTGTTACCGAATTTTATTTTAGAAAAGTGATCATTTGAAAAACGACTAAACGATTTTAAATCCTGCCAAATTTTAATTTTGGTATATCCTTTCATGTTTTCCCTTTAGGGGGTTGGGGGCTTTCAAGTTCCCCCTTTAAGGGGTCAGGGGATTTCTTTATGGGAAAATCTTATGGTTCCACTTTTTTTAAGATCCGATGCTATTCTTACTTCATAGCGTTTGTCACCATCCGTCACAACCATCAAAGCAGTGTTGGGCGGTAAGATACCTAAATTTTCAGCGTACATAGTTAGTTCATTAAGTGCCTTTCCATTGTTTACTTCCAACAAAAGCGAAATTGGCTTATCAGTTAATCGTTTACGGGAGAGCACCAATTTACCGTTGTAAAAAAGCGAAATACTGTCACCATCAATATCCCCGTTATCATACAAATCTACTTTGAAAGTTGCGTTACTAATCTCAATTGTTTTTATAATATCAGTCGTCCTTTTATCGAATCCCATTTCCGGTGTTTGAATGGTAACTGATTGCTTTTTTGTTTCAGGTGCAATGATATCCGGAACACTCCTGTCAATAATTTTATTTCTTACAATTGCAACTTCCGATTCGGTTGAAGATTTCGGTTTGGCGGTCGACTTTGTTAAAGGGGCTGGTGTTGCAGGCTTACTATTTGGCTTTGTAACAGGAGTGGCCGATTTAGGTTTCGCCGCAACGGTTTGTGATGCTTTCGTCTTTTTGGGTGTAGGTTTGGTAACTTTTACTGCCGATGGGTCTTTTGAGAAAGGTGTACCCGCTTTTGATTTATTAAATGAAGCAAGGTCCTTGCTCAGCGTTTTTCTTGTTAAAGTAGTAATCCCTTTTCCACAATTACCTACCTGACCTTCGGCCGGAATCCACCGTCCCTTCAACTCTTCGATCCCGGCTTCTTTTTCATAACTTAAAATATGTGTTTGCAAACAGTCGTTCCAATCAGGTGGAGTGGAGCCTTTAATGCGTGCTGTCTCTGTCACCTTCATACTTTTGGTACTTTTATAATAAGTACCGCCAAGCGAACAAATAACAAAATACCGTCTGTTTTGAAAATAGCTGTAAGAATATCCGCTGATTGCTGTACCATTCACTTCAATTTCAAGCACGTACTCTGTGTTATCTCCACTCGACTGGGTAATGTCTCCCTTACTATCAAAAAATCCCCGCCATTGACCGTTTATCTTTTGGCCAAACATTGCAAATGAACTAAAAAAAAGAGCAGTTGCAATTATAATTTTCTTCATGGTCAAATTTGCTTTTACTTTAAAAAAACAAGTGTCTTTTCCGTTAATTTTCATCGTGAGCAAAGATATTTTAGTTCTGTACTTCCTTAGCTAATAGTTCGTTAAATTTGCATCTCAAAATTAAGGTTGAATTTATAAAGATTATGATAAAAATTACATTACCCGATGGTGCGGTGAAGGAATTTGAGGCAGGTATTAATGCCATGGATGTGGCAAAATCTATCAGTGAGGGCCTTGCAAGAAAAGTATTGGCAGCTTCAATTAATGGACAGGTTTGGGATGCAGCCAGACCAATCAATCAAGACGTTTCCTTACAATTACTAACGTGGAACGATAACGACGGCAAAACCACCTTTTGGCATTCCTCTGCACATTTATTAGCAGAGGCGCTGGAATTTTATTACCCCGGTGTTAAGTTTGGCTACGGTCCGCCGGGCGAAAAAGGATTTTACTACGACGTGGATTTGGGCGACCAAACTCTGAAGGAAGACGACCTTGCGAAGTTGGAAAAGAAAATGGTAGAATTGGCAAAAAACAGTTCGAGCTATGAAAGAAAAGAAGTTTCCAAAGCGGAGGCGGTAAAATATTTTCAGGAAAAAGGCGACCAATACAAGTTGGAAATAATCGACCGGCTCAATGACGGTGAAATTACTTTTTATACCCAGGGAGGCTTTACAGATTTGTGTCGTGGTCCGCATATCCCAAATACAGGATTCATTAAAGCAATCAAGCTTACCAATATTGCCGGAGCTTACTGGTTGAATGATGAAAAAAATAAAATGCTTACACGCATTTACGGTGTTACTTTCCCAAATGCCAGGGAATTAGAGGAATACCTGGTATTGCTGGAAGAAGCAAAAAAGAGAGACCATCGCAAATTGGGTAAGGAACTGGAACTATTTGCCTTCTCCGAAAAAGTGGGCATGGGTTTGCCATTGTGGTTGCCCAAAGGCGCAATGCTTAGAGAAAGATTGCAACAATTTTTACAAAAAGCTCAAATGGATTCCGGTTATCTTCCGGTAATCACTCCGCATATCGGTCATAAAAATTTATACGTTACATCCGGCCACTATGAAAAATATGGTAAGGATAGTTTTCAGCCAATCAAAACACCGCAGGAAGGAGAAGAGTTCTTTTTAAAACCTATGAACTGCCCTCACCATTGCGAGATTTATAAAACCTCCCCTCGTAGTTATAAAGATTTACCCTTGCGATTGGCCGAATTCGGTACCGTTTATCGTTACGAACAACACGGTGAATTGCATGGCCTTACCAGAGTGAGGGGATTTACCCAGGATGATGCACATTTGTTTTGTATGCCCAATCAGGTAAAGGATGAATTCAAAAAAGTAATTGACCTGGTGCTGTATGTTTTCAATTCTTTGAGCTTTACCGATTACACAGCACAAATTTCGCTAAGGGATAAAGTTGACCGTAGTAAATATATTGGCACAGATGAAAACTGGGATCTTGCTGAACAGGCGATCATTGAAGCTTCGGCTGAGAAAGGACTCACGACTGTGATTGAATATGGAGAAGCAGCCTTTTATGGTCCGAAACTGGATTTTATGGTGAGAGATGCGATTGGAAGAAAATGGCAGTTGGGTACCATCCAGGTGGATTACAATTTGCCTGAACGTTTTGATCTCACTTATATCGGAGAAGACAATGCGAAACACCGGCCGGTAATGATACATAGGGCGCCTTTTGGAAGTATGGAGCGTTTTATTGCCGTATTGATTGAACATTGTGCCGGTAAATTTCCGTTGTGGCTTGCACCAGTACAGGTAAAGATTTTGCCTATCAGTGATAAATTTTTACCATATGCAGAAAATCTTTTATCTCAGCTAAAAAATGCGGATATTCGTGCCGAAATTGATGACCGTAATGAAAAGATTGGTAAAAAAATCAGAGATACAGAATTGGCAAAAGTACCGCTGATGCTGGTATTGGGTGAAAAAGAAGTGAACGAAAACAAAGTCGCCATCAGAAGGCAAGGCAAAGGCGATTTAGGCGTAGCAACCATACCAACATTTATTGAAATGGTAAATGAAGAAGTAAAGAGTAAAAGAGCATTCGAATAAAATATTTATTAACTTTAAAGCAAAAAATTGGAGCTGAGGCTCAAAATTTTAAATCTAAAATCAATTAATGGCATTTCCACCAAGAGCACCCAGAGGTGCATTTAACCCCCGTTTTAAGAAAGAGCAACAGCAGGAACACCGCACCAATCACATGATTAGAGTACCCGAGGTACGATTGGTAGGTGAGAATATTGAACCCGGCATTTATCCCACGTCAGATGCATTAAAAATGGCTACCGATCAACAATTGGATTTGGTAGAAATTTCTCCAGGTGCCAATCCCCCGGTTTGTAAAATCATCGATTACAATAAGTTTTTGTATGATGAAAAGAAGAAGAAAAAAGAAATGAAGGCGAAGTCTAAAACCAGTGAGGTTAAGGAAGTTCGTTTTACTCCAAATACAGATGATCACGATTTTGAATTCAAGTGCAAACACGCTGAAAAGTTCTTATTAGACGGGAACAAAGTAAAAGCCCACGTGCAGTTTAAAGGTCGTGCCATCATGTTTAAAGAACGAGGTGAATTGTTATTATTGAAATTTGCTGACCGGTTAAAAGATGTAGGTGCTTTGGAAGGGATGCCTAAAATGGAAGGTAAACGAATGCTAGTAATGTTTGCTCCAAAAAGTCAGAAAAAAGTAAAAAATACTGATAAATAATGTGTCAGTAAACAATAAAGATTTATTTTATATTTTTATAGAGATGCCAGGTGCATCTCTATTTTATTTTAATGTATTGAAGTAAAGCATCAGATAAATCACCTAAATTGTATAAATACAAAATGCTTAGATTGAAAAAGTAACTTAATTGTGAAATGGGATATTAAGGTTTCAGATTGGAAATGTCAGTTACTTTTAAGATATTTTGTTGCTGAGCTTATTTCAAAATTTGCCAACCCTTCGTTACTGACAGGTGAAATTTGTTAATCAATACCCTCA
>JBBQQP010000062.1:0-12470 GCA_038215675.1 Chitinophagales bacterium
CATTCAGGTTTCACTGTTAAAAAAGGTTACAGCCACTAACATTAAAATTGTAGTTAAAGGGATAAATTCTTTACCGGAATGGCATCCTGGGAAAGGCCAGCCAGGATGGTTATTTATTGATGAAATAAAATTGTATTAAAATATGGTTCGTTTGAAAAATATATTATCCAATACCAGTTTTGCTTTGAATTGCATGTTGGTGTTTTTATTGATTTTTGAAAGTAGTATATCACTACCGGCATGGGTGCAAACCATCGGGCGCATGCATCCGCTTTTGTTGCATTTTCCCATTGTTTTGATGGTGTTATCTATTGGCTGGGAATTATTTACCGGGTTTAGAAAATCACGTTCATCCGAACAGGAAGCTATTGGCGATGGCTTATTGTTGATAACTTCCTTTACATCTGTCACCAGTGCATTGATGGGGTTGCTGCTGTCTAAAGAAGGCGGCTACACGCAGGAAGTGGTGGCCTGGCATAAGTGGGGTGGGGTGCTGATTGCGGTGTTATCTTACGCCTGGTATACGTTTCGGTACCAAATCCGGCAGATGAAAATTGTATTGTCGCTAGCAGGCATTGCAGGAATACTCATCGTTTTTATCACCGGTCATTTAGGTGGGGAAATTACGCATGGTGATAATTTTTTGTTAGCGCCGGTTACAAAAGATGAGCAGGCACCCAAAGTATTGTTTGAAGACGCTGTCATTTACGCCAATATGGTTCAGCCTGTTTTAAAAGCAAAATGCGTTGTTTGTCACAATAATAATAAGTCAAAAGGTGAGTTGCTGATGGAGACATTTGACCAACTGCTAAAGGGTGGTAAAAGCGGTGTGCTGTGGGATCTTTCAAAAGCAGACCTTGGTTTACTACTTGGCCGGGTACATCTGCCAATGGATAATAAAAAGCACATGCCACCATCCGGTAAACCACAATTGACGGAGGAGGAAATCAGTATTCTGTATCATTGGATAAGAAGCGGTTCAAGCCCGACTGCAAAAGTTGCGGAATTGCCTGAAACAGACACGCTGCGAAATTTAGCAGCTGCTGTTTTTAATACTATTGAAACAGATGAATATAGTTTTAAACCGGCAGATGAAAAAAAGGTGAATGCATTGCGCAATAATTATCGGCTGGTTAATCCTTTGGCACTGGGATCACCAGCGTTGGGAGTGGAGTTTTTTGGTGCAGCTCAGTTTAAGTCAGCGCAATTAAAAGAATTGCTGAGTGTTAAAGAACAAATTGTTTCACTTAACCTGAATAAAATGCCTGTAACCGACGAAGACCTGGCCATCATTGGCCAGTTTGCTCAGCTTCGGAAGCTCAATTTATCTTTCACAAATATTAAAGGGACAGGATTAACTGCTCTAAAAAAACTGGAGGAATTGAAGCAACTATCCTTGTCAGGTACCGGGGTAAGTGCAGCAAGTCTCGGGGTGCTGGCATCGTTACCCAAACTAACTCAATTGTATATCTGGACCACACCGGCGCAAGGGGAGAACCTGGCAGCTTTACAAAAGCAGTTGAAGCATACCCGTTTGGAAACCGGTTATAATGGTGATACTATTATTATCAAACTAAACCAGCCAATGGTTGAAAATGAGGAACAAATCTTACTACAGGCGACTGCATTAAAATTGAAACATTTTGTAAAAGGTGTAACAATGCGTTATACCCTGGACGGAACCGAACCAGATAGTATTTTGTCACCAGTTTACACAGGAAATTTCATGTTGGATAAAAATATAACCATTAAAGCGAAGGCTTATAAAACAGGTTTGGTAAGTAGCGATGTCGCGGAAAGAACCTTTTTTAAAGCGGGTTATAAAATTGATTCCATCCATTTGTTACAACCCTCACCAGAAGTTTTTTATAAAACACTGAGTCCTTTAATATTGACTGATACGCAAAAAGGTGACTTAAATTTTAGAAGCGGTAAATGGATGGGCTATAAGGGAATCTCAATGCAGGCCTTGCTTTATTTTGATACTGCTCAAAGTATTTCCTCCGTTAATGTGAGTAATTTAATTGATATCGGGAGTTATATAATGCCTCCACAACAGATTGAGGTTTGGGTTGGAGCAGATCCCGGGCATCTTCGCCTGATCAAGAAAATTAATCCGGCACAACCGGAAAAGGCAACCATGTCGTATATGAAAGGTTTTGAGCTGAGCTTTACGCCTGTAAAAGAAAAGTACTTAAAAGTGGTAGTGGTTCCGGTTAGTAAATTACCCGGCTGGCATCCAGGCAAAGGCGATAAAGGATGGGCCTTTGTAGATGAGATATTTTTGAATTAGTCAAGGAAAATAGCTACTGAAATTTTGACTTGTGCGGTTAGAATAAACAACCGCAGATACACTTTCCTTAGAATTGGGAACATTGCATGGTAAGCAGTTTTATAATACCCTGAACTTTAAAAAAGATGCCAGGGGAAAAAACGGTGTTGTGAGTTTGGAGATTACTTTCATTGAAATTGTAGGAAGCGCAGTGATTTCAATCATTTTTACAATCGGATACGGATGCTATTATCGGTTTTGTTGGATTATCATTGCGGGTAAAATCGGAAACTATACTGACTCTTTTTTAGTTGCAACCTTGGAGCGAAAACAAATCCTGCAAAACGATGTGGTTAATTTTATCAATACATTGGCAGGTGCTTTTACCGCTTATGTTTTAATTAAATCTTTTTTAGTCGCTCTACTTTTAAGCTTTATTTTATTGCAGTTTAAATTAAATAACTTTTGTGAAAATCAAAGTACAAAATACCATAGCGTTAGTGAGTATTCCTCCATTTTTTAGCAGACTTATTTTTCATATTCATATTTATTTTTTGTTTTTAGTTGTACATAGCAATCATAAAAAATTCCTGTCCTCTTTATTTTTCAATGCCGGTCTTATTTCAATGGGCTGTTTTTTATGGCTACTTTTGTTTTCAAATTATTCAATATGAGCATTCGGATTTTTATTACCGGTGGAACTTTTGACAAGGAATACAACGAACTAAATGGAAGTTTATATTTTAAAGATACCCATTTAAGCGATCTGCTTGAAATGGGGCGTAACAAGGTTTTGGTAGAAATAAGAACGCTGATGATGGTGGATAGTCTTGAAATGACGAATGAAGACCGTGACCTGATTTTGCACCAGTGCAGAAACTGTGATGAAGATCAGATAGTAATAACCCATGGAACAGATACCATGGAAATAACAGCCCAAATACTGGGAAAAGAAAACATCAGCAAAACAATCATCCTAACGGGCGCTATGATTCCAATTAAGTTTGGTAGTTCGGATGGCTTGTTTAATCTTGGTAGTGCGCTGGCCTTTGCACAGGCTTTACCCAAAGGCGTTTATGTAGCCATGAATGGAAGATATTTTAACTGGAATAATGTTCGTAAGAATAAGCAAACCGGCGTGTTTGAAGAACTGAAATAAGTTCGGAGCCTTTTCTTATTTATCCTTTCCTTTTAATTCGGTTATCAACTTAAAGTAAGTCGCTTTAAATCGGCCGTTTACCAATTCGCCCTGAACTTCGGCTTTCTTAATTGCTTTACAAAAACCATCATCGGCATGTGCATCTCCGTGAGAATCGATGTCTGTGCCATCTACAAAATAGGATTTGCCGTCAATGCGAATGGCTAAATCGCAGGTAGCACCGGGCAATCCCAGCTTACATTCGCCACAGGCTGCTTCAACAATTTGAACTTTTTTTCCCGGGTTAGTACTCGGCTGCTGCTTTTCTTTATCCTGTCCAAAAACAAAGATCATCGAAAAGCATAAAAATGCCAGAGTGAATAGTGGTTTCATAATATTAAATTTTTATTTGTTTGATAACTCGATAAATTAAATGTAGTAAATATTTTAAATGAAAAGCACCAGCGTTGAATTTTTTTTCTTGCTTAATGATACATATAGACGATGCGTATGCCACCTGCGTTAAGTTACAACCATATCGACCTTTTTAGAAAATGCAGGTTTACATATGGGCTTTTCTTCATTAAATTTTGAAAGTCGTCTCTAAGGTTTAACGTGCTATCTTCAAAATATTTACCTGATCGCCATCCTGGAAGCCAATCTAAATAGCCCTTTTATTTAAATTATAACGTTACTTTTCACGATGAGATTGCAGTTGATCCAAAATATTTTCGCCGCACCACTTTGAATAAATCAATCCATAAAGTACACACTAAGGCCACACCAACACAACTTGTCAGCATATTCAATGAAAGTGAATTTAGCATGAATAAATTCCTCACAAAAGGCACGTAAACAAGCGCCACAATAAATACCCCGGTGATACCAATTATAAGCGGCACCAGGTTGTTCTTATAAGTTATTGTTTTAAAAATGGTGTAGGTAAATGACCTGTTTACCAGCGTAAGAAAAATATTACTAAACAAAAGGGTAATAAAAATGATGGCCCGGATGCTTGCATCATTGCTTCCTTGCTGCATAAAATAAAACCCGATTCCCAGGCAACCAGCGGTAATCATAAGACCTTGGAGGATACTGATGGAAAGTTGCTTGAGCGATAAAAACGAGGTGCCCATTTTTAGTGGAGGACGAAGCATAATACCTTTTTCCAATGGTTCGTTTTCATAAATAATGGAACAGGTTGGCCCCATAATCAGCTCCAGGAAAATTACATGAACCGGTGAAAATATATTATGAAATCGCCAGCCCAGCAGCAAGGGTAAGGTTACGATGAGAATGATGGGAATATGGATGGACACAATATATTGGATTGCTTTTTTAAGGTTATCATAAATCTTTCTTCCCAACGCAACCGCATCAGTCATATGCGACAGGTCATCGTCTGTAAGAATCAGGGAAGCCGCACTTTTTGCCACTTCGCTTCCCCGTTGTCCCATGGCAATTCCGATATGTGCCGCCTTTAATGCCGGACCATCATTCACACCATCCCCAGTCATGGCAACCACTTCGTCATTTGCTTTCAATGCGTCAATCACTTTCAGCTTGGCTTCCGGGAACATTCTGGCATATATGTTTACCTGTTGTACTTTTTGCTGCAAATCCTCTTTGCTCAATGCCAATACCTCCTGTCCGGTAAGTACTTCACTGTTATGATCCAGTTGTATTTGTCCGGCAATGGCTACTGCTGTTTCAGCATAATCGCCGGTGATCATTTTTACAGAGATACCTGCATCCCGAAAGGTTTTAATGGTTTCAATGATATTCTCTTTAGGAGGATCCTGGAAAGCTACCAATCCTAAAAACTCAAATACAAATTCCTTCTGCGATGATGGCCATTCTTTTCCTTTCCAGCTTCCTTTGCCTACACCCAATACCCGGAAACCCGATTTGGCATAGGCAAGTGTTTGTTCCTCAATTTGTTTTAAAGCAGCAGTATTCAAATTGCTTTGGCGCATAATGCCTTCAGGTCCGCCTTTGGCAGCAATTACAATCTCTCCTTTTTCGTTTTTAAAAATATGCGTCATCATGGGTGGCTTGCCGCCAATGGGGTATTCATGGTCCTGTTTAAAGGAAGTTCTTTTATCAGTAACAGCCGTTTGCTGGTACAATTCATGGATCGCTTTTTCCATCGGATCGAATGGGTTGATTTCACTACTCCACATTGCATATTCAAGTAGTTCCAATGGCAACGAAGTGCTGCCCTTTACGGTGATGGATTGATTGGTAGCGAAGTCATAGAGATATTCGATGCTCATTTTGTTTTGCGTAAGGGTACCTGTTTTATCTACACAAATCACCGTTGCAGAGCCAAGGGTTTCAACATACTGCGGCTGTTTAACAATAATGTTATTCTTCAATAGCCTGAATGCTCCCAGGGCCTGAAAGGTACTAAAGGCAACAGGGATCTCTTCCGGGAGTATACTCATCGCCAGCGTTAAGCCTTGTAAAAAAGATTGAACTAAATCCTGGGATTGATAATAATTAAAACCAACTACAATTAAAAAAGCAACCACTCCAATCCAAACCATATTTCTTACAAAAGATCGAATCTGGTTTTGAAGCGGTGTCTTTACAACAGTAATTTCCTTGAGCGACAGGCCGATTTCTCCAAACTTGGTTTTTAAACCTACTGCTGTTACTTTTATGGAAGCACTGCCACTTGTAACGAGCGTACCTTTAAAAACAGTACTGGTATCGTCGGCTATTTTAATTACCGCAAAAGATTCGCCGGTTAATATTGACTCATTTAGCGAAAAATCATTCGCTGTTTCTATCAATCCATCTGCAGCCACTACTTCGCCTTCTTCCAACAATAATAAATCATCCACAACAAGCTCGTCTGTGGCTATTTGAATTTCCGCTCCATTTCGCATCACCTTTGCATTGGGGGCAGATAGCTTTTTTAGCGCCAGCACAGCATTTTTGCTTCTGTATTCCTGAAAGAGCGAAATGCCTGCTACTATAAAAATAGATACCAGCATGATGATACCTTCCTTGTATTGTGCAACTGTAAAGTAGATGATACAGGCTGCCAGCAATAAAATAAACATGGGTTCCAAAACTACTTCTTTTAATACATTCAGAAACACCCTGTCTTCCTGCATTTCGAGTATATTGCTGCCATTTTTTAACCGGCTTTCTATAGCCTGTTCCGTTGTCAATCCGGTATTTTTTTTTGGAGCGTTCATTTGTATTGTATTAAAAAGTAATAAATATTCAGGTAGGTAAATTGCGTGTATTCTTCTTTAAACTTATGCATTAAAAAAAGTTCACTCGTGTGTTATCACCTGTTTTATAAAGAAGGTAGAAATCTGAAAAATATCAGTTTTCCTTCAATAGAATTTCTACAGTGAATCTTTAACAACGTCAGGGAGGTTTGTAAATAACAGCAATATATTCAACTGGTAATTTTAAATGTACAGGCTTCTTTAGAACCGGTCGCTGGTAGCATTCGGTCGCAATCAGCACGAAAGCAACTACTGCAGTCGGTAATGTTATTAATGTTTGTGATACAGCAGGGTGGGGAGCCTTAAAGGTCAATTGCATGTCTTCTTTGGAATTGTTGTCTCGGCCGCCATCGCTACAGTAATGTGCTTTTAAAAGTACAAAATACCGAGGCTTTCATTGCGGTATTTCTGTTGCGACAATGCTCCGGCACAAACTGAAACTTTAATACTTCAACAGTTGTACGTGCCAACTTTAAATAAATTGCCAGTAAAAAGGAAGTTGATATTTTCTTGAATAACTCCACCATGCAAAGTAAGCGCTATAAACTTCAGTGGCCGATGATATGCATCAGGTACTAAAATGACTTTTAGCTGTAAAAATTTAAAAGATGAAATTTGGATGAACTACTATTAGCGTTTGAATAAAGTCTGGGAAGCAGTTAGTATGCTTAATAATTTAGAAGTAGGTACAAAAAAATAGCCCTTCCGTAGAAACGGAAGGACTTTAACGATTGCTTGCTATATGAAAATCTTTATATTTTTTAACTTAAATCAACGTATTAAAAACAAAACCTTTTATTTACACCGTGCGAACGATTCGTTGGTCTTATTTACGATTGCTTGTTTACTTATCGCCCCATCTTCGTTACACAAAAGTAAGATGAGCTTTTTTATTTTTAAACCTAACTTATTTGTCATTTAATGATGGCTAAGGTTTAAAGAAACTTGCGAATGCTTGCTCCTTATGCATTTCAGGTAAATATAGTTATGATGCCCATTCATTTTTTTAACTGATTAATAGTTATTTTTTTTATAGATTTCCCGCAATAGAGTATTGGTAATTGTCTTTTTTGCCTTCCATTTTGGGCCTGTTGTCTTGTTTCTGCGTTTTTCTGTAATTTAATTAACCGGATTTAATGCAGGATTTTGTTTTTAGAGCGCCGTTTCATGGTAAACCGGGAGGGGTTAATTTGAAATGCCAACCCTTTGGTCTCCATATTCTTTTTTTGTTACCTCATCCAGCATAAATAAAGCAAGGTCTCCAGCATTGATTTTATTGGAATTAGTTGCCGGTGGATACGTAGAAGACGTTCTAAAATCTCCGGTTGGTTCGGCATTGATAATATCCGGCGGACAAACGAAAGTCCACTCCAGATTGGATGTCTTTAGAAATTCGTAGGCTTTATAATGTTCCCTGCTAACCGGTAGAAATTTTTGTGGGAAGTCTTCTTTGTCCATCACCAATGTTTCCTCATCGGCATTCAGCGATCCCATTCCTCCGAGCGCAACAATTCGGCTTACACCCGCTTTTTGCATTTGCGTCACAATATTTTTCATTCCAAGTGAGCGGGTTAAATCTGCACCATCCCCACCCAAGGCAGAAAGCACTGCATCACATCCTTTAATTGCTTCATACACCTGTTTCTCATCAAATAGCGCACCCAGCACCAGCTCCAGTAAATCATTTTTTGGGAAGTCAGCGGTAAATACATTTCTGCCATAAGCCTTTACTTCAAGTCCATTATGTAAAGCCTGTTTTACCAGATGTTGGCCTACCATTCCGGTTGCTCCAAAAACTATTATTTTCATATGTGTGGTTTTAATTTTTTTAAAGACTGAATATATTTCTATAAAATTACCACTTAATCATGGTTGGCGCTTTTAAAAAGTCTTTGAAATAATTTTAATATGGAGGAGAAATAATTACATCAGCGTAGGAAAGCGTTGCAGAATTTTAGGGGTTCAGAACAAACTAAGATCGATTTAAAAAGCCTGCGATCGCCCGGGTAACCGCAGGATATATTTATGTTTGATATTTAATATTGTTTTAGTGACTGGTGTTGAATTTTTACATTCGATTCAAAAAGGCAAATGCAGTGTTTTATTTCTTGCGAAATTTAAAAAAAGTTTTTTTATTCAATCATTCCCCCACATCTTTGCATCGCAAATGAAACAAAATAATTTAAATAACAATGGTTGGTGGTGGCAGTCAAAATTTTGATGTGTCGCTTTGCTATTGTATAAATATATTCAGGCCCCGACACATTGTGTTGGGGTTTTTTAATTTTCGGGCATCAAATGCAGAAGGGGATTTGAGATAAAAAATATTAGTTCACCGGATAAGATTTAATCGACAATTCAATTGAAATGTTTGGGTTAACGCTTAACAAAGAGCCAACAGGCGACAGAATATGAAAAAAATAAGCATTCACACCAGGTATAAGAAACTGCTTGCAGATGTGTACACGCCTGTAGGTATTTATCTCCGCCTGAGGGATCGTTTTCGTGATACCATTTTATTGGAAAGCTCCGATTATCATGCCGGCGAAAATAGCTACACCTTTATCGGAATCAACGCCATTGCTGGTATAGAAATAAGAACAGCTGCTACCCTCGAGTATAAATTGCCCGGGCAAACACCGGAGAAAATTCAAATTACCAATCCTTCGAAAGTACCTGACCTGATGTGGGATTTTATGCAACGTTTTGAAATTACGCAGGCTGAAATTCGACCGGTGAATGTGGCCCAGGGACTATTTGGATACAGTTCCTACGATGCCGTTCAATTTTTCGATACAATCCAAATCGACAACAGCCATCAGCAGGCAGGGATTGAGATACCATTGATGCGGTATCGTTTGTACCAATACGTGATTGCCATCAATCATTTTAAAAACGAATTGTTTATTTGTGAAAATGCAATTGATGGAATTGACAGTGAATTGGAGCTGGTTGAAAGCCTGATCAAAAGTAAGGATGTACCTATTTTTCCTTTTAAACCGAAGGGCGAAGAAACCTCCAACCTTACAAATGAAGCCTATATTGAATTGGTAAAAAAAGGGATTGCCAGCAGTCTCCGCGGCGATGTTTTTCAAATTGTATTAAGCCGGCGTTTTCAACAGTCTTTTTCCGGCGACGAGTTTAATGTTTACCGTGCGCTTCGCAGTATCAATCCCAGCCCTTATTTATTTTTCTTTGATTATGGTGATTATAAATTAATGGGTTCTTCACCGGAAAGTCAGTTGGTTGTCCGCAATGGAAAAGCCATTGTACATCCAATTGCAGGTACCTTTAAAAGAACAGGCAATGATGAAACGGATAAGGCGTTGGCCATTCAACTGGAAAATGATCCGAAGGAAAATGCCGAACATGTGATGTTGGTTGATCTTGCACGAAATGACCTGAGCCGGATGTGCGATCAGGTAGAAGTAACGCAATATAAAAAAGTAAACTACTACTCGCATGTAATTCATTTGGTGAGTGAGGTTACGGGTGTAGTAGGCGTAGAAAGTAATCCATTTAAACTATTGGCAGTGAGTTTTCCGGCAGGCACATTGAGTGGTGCTCCCAAATTTAAGGCCATGCAACTCATCAACCAAAATGAACCTACCGGCAGAAGTTATTATGGCGGTGCCATAGGTCATATTGGCTTTGATGGAAGCTGTAACCATGCCATTATGATCCGTACTTTTTTAAGTAAAAATAATACACTTGTTTACCAGGCAGGTGCAGGCATTGTAGCAGCGAGTAACCCGGAGAGTGAGTTGCAGGAAGTAAACAATAAGTTGAACGCATTAAAACAAGCCATCGTAATGGCACAAAATATCTGAGATGAAAATATTGGTTTTCGATAATTATGATTCCTTTACTTACAACCTGGTACACCTGGTTGAAAAGATATTGCACCAGAAAGTAGACGTATTTCGCAACGATCAAATTTCGCTGGAAGCAGTGAAATCATATGACAAAATAATTTTATCACCGGGTCCTGGTATACCAGAAGAGGCAGGCTTGTTATTGCAACTTATAAAAGAATATGCATCCACCAAATCTATACTGGGCGTGTGTTTGGGGCACCAGGCCATTGGCCAGGCATTCGGTGGCAACCTCGTTAACCTTGATAAAGTTTATCACGGCATTGCAACACCGATAACAATTACCAATCCCACCGCAAAAATTTTGCAGGGCCTCGGTAATACGGTTGAAGTAGGCCGGTATCATTCCTGGATTATAAATAGAATGGATTTTCCGGAAGAATTGGAGATTACTGCAGTCGATGATAATGGCTTCATCATGGGATTGCAACACAAAACGTACAATGTGCAGGGCGTGCAGTTTCATCCCGAAAGTGTGCTTACACCGGATGGAGAAAAGATGATGCGGAATTGGCTGGGGATGTAAACGGGTGAATGGTAAACGGGTGAACGCTGAATAAAGAATGGTGAAAGAAAGGTCGATGCTTGAAGGTTGATGATTTAAAGCAGTTAATGACCCAATAGCCTTTGGATGGTGAAAAGGGTAAGTGAATAATCTTATACCTAATGGGAATAGTATTAATGGGGAAGGGTAAACCGATGGTTAGCGAATTTTGAAGTTTAAATAGAGACTTTTATTGAAAAACTAAAACTTAGAAAATGTGAACTATATCCCAAATTGATAATTCACAAATCATCATTCATAACTTATCATTCACAACTCATTATTCACCATACACCATTCACCTTTCACTTTTCACCTTTCACCATTGACAACTAAAACTTTACAATTACTACAAGTACATACAATGAAAAAGATACTGAGTTTTTTATTTGAACACAAAAGTCTTTCCCGAGAGCAGGCAAAGGAGGTGCTGATCAATATTTCAACAGGTACTTACAATGAAAGTGAACTTGCTTCTTTCATAACGGTTTACCTGATGCGGAGCATTACCATCCAGGAGTTGCAGGGCTTTAGGGATGCCTTATTGGAATTGTGTGTGAGAGTTGATTTACAGGGGCAGGAAGTAATGGATATTGTGGGTACCGGTGGTGATGGAAAAAATACGTTCAACATTTCTACCCTCAGTTGTTTTGTGGTAGCAGGCACGGGGATAAAAGTAGCCAAACATGGTAACTATGGTGCCACTTCCATCAGTGGATCCAGCAATGTAATGGAGCAATTGGGTTATCGGTTTAAAAATGATCCTGCTGTTTTAAATAAAGAACTGGAAGTAGCCAGTATTTGCTTTTTACATGCACCGTTGTTTCATCCTGCATTGAAGGCAGTAGGGCCAATCCGCAAAAACCTGGGAATCCGAACCTTTTTTAATATGCTCGGCCCAATGGTTAACCCTGCCTTTCCTAAACACCAGTTGGTAGGAGTATACAACCTGGAAATGGCAAGAATTTATAATTATTTGTTGCAGGAAACCGGTAGCAACTTTACCATCATCCACAGCCTGGACGGGTACGATGAAATTTCTTTAACGGGTGATACCAAAGTGATCACCAATACCGGGGAACGTATTATGACACCCATTGAATTGGGGAAACGGTCCGTAAGTGCAGCAGCTATTTACGGAGGCGATACGGTTGAAGAAGCCGCTAAAATATTCCTCCATATCCTCGAAGGAAATGGCACCTGGTCGCAGAATGCAGTGGTGCTGGCCAATTCAGCCATGGCATTGCAATGTACAGGTCATTACAGCAGTTATGATGAATGTTACCAGATGGCTGTTGAAAGTTTAGAGAGTGGTAGGGCTTTGGGAGCGTTGACGAAACTATGTCCTTAAATTGGTATAAAATTACTGGCAGATAGAACAGGAGTCAACTTA
>JBBQQP010000063.1:0-12393 GCA_038215675.1 Chitinophagales bacterium
ATTTTTGCCATGATGTCGGTGTTGGTATTGCGAAGAAAAGAACCTGAGTTGGAGCGTCCATTCCGGGTGCCAATGTACCCGGCATTTCCGATTGTAGCGTTGGCGATTGCATCGGTTTCGCTTGTTGCGATGATCTCCCTCAATATAAAATTATCACTCATCTTTTTTGCTATACTGGCACTTGCTTATATTTGGTTTCATTTTATTGTAAAACGAAAATAAAAATGCCCAACCAACAATTATTAAAGGAAAGTATGCTGCGCAATCTGGCAGAACAAAATACAGAAAAAGTAAAGCTGGCCATTACAGATGTGGACGGTATTCTGCGGGGAAAAATGATCAGCTTTGAAAAATTTGTTTCCATAGTTGAAAAAGGATTTGGCTTTTGTAATGTGGTATTTGGATGGGATTCAGCGGATGTTGCATACGACAATAGTACCTACACCGGCTGGCATTCCGGTTACCCGGATGCAACGGCGGTGATTGATTTGAATACGTTTCGCCAGATACCCTGGGAGAATGATACCCCTTTCTTTTTAGCCGATTTTCGGGACAGTAAAGGAAATGATCTGGCGGTTTGTCCACGAAGTTTATTAAAGAAAATAATTCAGCAATCTACCGACAAAGGTTACACACCTTATTTTTCGCAGGAGTTTGAATGGTTTAACCTGGTAGATAACACCGATGAATTATATACAGGGAAATTCAGAGATGCGAAACCGGTGACGCAGGGCATGTTTGGATATTCTATGCAACGTGCCGCTGAAAAGAATCAATATTTTAATGACCTGTTTGACCTGCTCAAAAAATTCGGCGTTCCTATTGAAGGATTGCACACAGAAACCGGTCCCGGTGTATACGAGGCTGCCATTACTTATTCTGAAATTCTGGAAGCCGCTGACAGGGCCGTATTATTTAAAACGGGCGTAAAACAAATTGCACAGAGGCATGGAGTGATCGCAACCTTCATGGCTAAGTTCAATGAAAATTTACCCGGCTGTAGCGGGCATGTTCACCAAAGCCTTTGGGCAGTTTCGAAAAATCAAAATCTTTTTTACGATAAGAAGAAATTATCGGGTATCAGCACACTGATGGAAAGTTACATGGCCGGGCAGTTGGCTTGTCTGCCTTTTATTTTACCCATGTTTGCACCTACAGTCAATAGTTATAAGCGCCTGGTAGAAGGTGCGTGGGCACCCACTACATTAACCTGGGCAATCGATAATCGTACAACTGCATTGCGTGCTTTGCCCGGTGGTAGCAGTTCCACCAGGCTTGAAACACGGGTGGTGGGTTCTGATAGCAATCCATACCTGGCAATGGCTGCCTGTCTTGCTGCTGGTTTGTATGGAATCAACAACAAATTAAAATTGAAATCACCTGCAACCGTTGGCAATGGCTATGCAGATATAAAGAATGGCTTGCTGCCTAAAAATTTGTGGGAAGCTACGCAGGCCATGAAAGACTCGCTCGTTGCAAAAGAACTATTTGGAGCAGCGTTCGTTGAGCACTTTACCGCAACAAGAGAGTGGGAGTGGAGACAGTTTTCAAAAGTGGTTACTGATTGGGAATTGAAGCGCTATCTGGAGATTATTTAGATACAGAATGCGGTGCAATGAAGCGTTATGGTATTGTTCTTATTTTTACCCGATTTGCGAATTCCCCATAACCAGACTTTTCAAATAGACGGCGCTTTTATTGGATACAAAACGAATGTAAAACATAAAAGTTGCTTAAGCAGTTGAAAGAAATTAATTAATATCAGTAATGCCCGAATCACAAAACGTAGACAGAGCCGGTTGAGAAATTTAAAATCTTTAAACGAGCTGGTGATGTTGGAGCTGGACGAAGCTATATTTTAGTTGGCTCAATTGGCTCATAATTGGCTCATAATTGGCTCAATAGGTTCATAATTGGCAACCGCCTCTAGTGATTTAAGAAATACTTTCGAGTGATATGAATCATAAATGTTTTCGATTATAAGGATGACATAAAAAGCGAGAAGAGTTTTAATGGGAGAAAAAGGGTAGTCTTTTTAACGGAATGAAAATTTTCCGTACCTCAATAGTAGTGGCGGATTTAGCTAAAATCAATTGAAAAAATAATTGAAACTTGAAAGCAAACTGAATCCGAATGCACTAAGTTGCCATGGAAAACAACTGTAAAAGAGTGCGACGCCAATGAAGCTTAATTGAATTACTAAAGTCGGGCTCAAAAAAATCAAGAACAAAAAATAATAAATGATGATAGATTTTAGCACAGTAAGACAATTTAATTTTCCGACCACCATTCGGTTTGGAGCCGGTGCCATTAAAGAATTGCCGGATCATTTGCTGGCGAATGGATTGAGCAGGGCATTGTTGGTTACCGACCCGATGGTAGGCGGATTGGATTTTTTTAAAGCTATTGTTGAAGGTCTTAGTGCTAAGTCAATTTCAGTGGAGGTG
The DNA here is from genome assembly GCA_038215675.1 of Chitinophagales bacterium. Lineage (GTDB taxonomy): Bacteria > Bacteroidota > Bacteroidia > Chitinophagales > Chitinophagaceae > Ferruginibacter. The sequence goes on from JBBQQP010000063.1 coordinate 2,448, forward strand.
TTTGCTGATATTCATAAAAACCCGGTAAAGAGCGATGTCTTAAAAGGAGGTGATGCATATAAAGCAACCAATAGGGATTGTATCATTGGCATTGGCGGTGGCGCAGCGATGGATGTGGCAAGGGCCATTGTATTAAGAGTGAATCATCACCGTGACTTGTTTGATTATGATGACCTGATTGGTGGCGACCAATATGTTACGGAAGAAGTTCCCTATTTTATTACGGTACCCACCACCAGTGGAACGGGCAGTGAAGTGGGCAGAAGTGCTATTATTTCTGAAGATGATACCCATCGTAAAAGGATTTTGTTTGCACCCAAACTGTTGGCGAAAATCGTGTTTGCAGATCCTTTGTTAACCATGGAGCTGCCGGCTTTTATAACTGCGGCAACGGGTATGGATGCACTCACGCACAATATGGAGGCCTTCATTTCAAAAAACTTTCATCCGCTTGCCGGTGGCATAGGATTGGAAGGAATATTTCTGATCAATCAATCCATTTCAGATGCTGTAAATAAGCCTGATCTTGAATCAAGAAGCAAGATGATGATAGCTTCTCTGATGGGAGCGGTGGCTTTTCAAAAAGGGCTGGGTGTGGTGCATTCATTGGCACATCCATTGTCGTCTTTACTGGATACGCATCATGGTTTGGCAAATGCCGTGAACCTTCCTTACGGTATGCGCTTTAATGCACCCGGTATGGAAGCTGAATTTAAAAGAATGGCATTGGTAATGGAACTGACTGATACATCCGGAGAGGCAGTAGTGAATCATTTGTTTGAACTGAATCAGCAGCTGGGCTTACCCACAAGGCTCAGGGATATCGGCGTTAATGAAGCACATATTGAAACATTATCGGATCTTGCCTTGGCCGATTTTTGTCACCCGAATAATCCGAAGCCGGTTACAAGAAATGATTTTAAACAATTATACATTGAAGCGTTGTAATGATAAAAACCGTGATTAAAATTGGTGTAACCTATACCGGTTCTGATGAAAAGCACAACAATTATTTGAACTGGCTAACGGCAAATCAATTGGTTGAAATAACCCGCCTGTCAACGCATGATGATAACCTGGATGGTGTAAAACAATTAGATGGCGTTGTATTAGCCGGAGGACTGGATATGCATCCTAAATATTATGGCAGCAATGTAACAGACTACCCAAATGCGCCACCTGCATTTGATGAAAAAAGAGATGCTTTTGAAATAGCAGTATTTGAATTGAGTCAGCAGAGGAAATTGCCTGTACTCGGTGTGTGTCGTGGTATGCAGCTAGTCAATTGTATATTGGGCGGTACTTTAACCCAGGATATCGGGCCGGTTGGAACTGCCATTCATAAGTTTGACCAGCATGATAAGGCACACGGAGTTAACATTGTATCCGGTACTATGTTGAGCGAGCTGACAGGAATAGAACGGAGTGTTACCAATAGCGCCCATCATCAATGTATTGATCAATTAGGTAAGGGATTGGCCATCAACTGCACTTCTGACGATGGTATCATCGAAGGAGTAGAATGGGACGATTATAATAATCCTACCTTTTTCCTGGGAGTTCAATGGCACCCGGAAAGGCTTTTTAAATTGCATCTTTCAGAATCACCGTTAACAAAAAATATCAGAGACCGCTTTATTGCAGCAATTCAAAAATCTATCAACCATCATTTATGAAAATAATTAACCCGGCAACAGAAACAATGATTGCTGAAGTTGCAGAAGATACCAACGAAACGATTGCCGGGAAATATGAAGCGCTGAAAAAAGGGCAGCAAGTATGGGCAAAAATTAGTGTGGAACAGCGCATTGCGGTGATTCAAAAATTTTATGATTTGCTGGAAGAAAACAAAGAACAACTGGCCAGCACGCTCACCAGTGAAATGGGTAAACCATTGCAGCAGTCTTACAATGAATTGAATGGTGCACGTGGCCGCATCAAATATTTTATTGACCATGCTGCAAAGTACCTGGCAGAAGAATGGATAACACCGGAAGGCGCCACCAAAGAAAAAATTGTATACGAACCTTTGGGTGTTATCGCCAATATTTCTGCCTGGAATTATCCCTACCTGGTAGGTGTAAACGTTTTTATTCCGGCACTGATTGGTGGCAATGCAGTTTTTTACAAACCGTCTGAATATGCTACGTTAACCGGCCTTCATATACAGGCGCTTTTGTATAAAGCAGGGCTTCCGGTTGATTGTTTTAAAACAGTGATTGGCAGGGGAGCGGTTGGAGAACAGTTATTACAATTGCCGTTGAATGGTTACTTTTTTACGGGCAGTTATAAAACCGGAAAATACATTGCTGAAAAAGTGGCTGGCAAAATGGTGCCTTGCCAGCTTGAACTCGGTGGCAAAGATCCTTTGTATGTGATGGAGGATGTAGATAATATCGACAAGACCGCGGCCGATGCATTAGAAGGCGTTGTGTACAATAGCGGTCAAAGCTGCTGTGCGGTCGAAAGAATTTATGTGCATGAAGAAATATTTGACGCATTTGTACAATCTTATGTTGAGCAATGCAGCAAATTGGTTGTTGGAAATCCGCTGGAGCAGACGACCGATATCGGGCCACTTAGCAGAAAAGAGCAACAAGCATTTTTACTAAGCCAGGTTGAAGATGCGGTGAACAAAGGCGCAAGCGTTTTATGTGGTGGAAAAATTCCGGATGGCAGCGGATACTTTTTTGAACCCACTGTGCTGGTAAATGTAAATCATACCATGCATTTGATGACGGAAGAATCCTTTGGACCTGTAGTAGGGATTCAAAGAGTTAGGGATGATGCAGAAGCAGTGCAATTAATGCAGGATACAAGTTTTGGTCTCACTGCTTCGGTATATTCTAAAAGTTTTGAGCGGGCGGAGCAGGTAATGCAGCAAATGAATACGGGTACTGTTTATTGGAATTGTTGCGATCGGGTGAGTGCCGGTTTGCCATGGTCGGGAAGAAATCAATCAGGGTTTGGTGCTACCTTATCTTACCAGGGTATCAGGGCATTTGTGCAACCCAAGGCTTATCATATAAGAGGATAGGGGGGTAATTTAAAAGTAAAAAATCGTATGATACAGGTTTATCGAAAAATATTTCTAAATTATAAATGCTTCTTTTTCCACCTGTGCAAGAATTTTTTTATACAAATCACCAGCAAGAAATGGCTTAGCGATGTAATCGTTCATACCTGCCTGTAAACATTTTGTTTTATCGGTTATCAATGCAGAGGCAGTCATTGCAATAATGGGTGTATTGCTTATTGTGACGCCCATATCATTTCTAATTATTTTGGTGGCTTCATACCCGTCCATCTCCGGCATTTGAAGATCCATCAGGATTATATCGTAGTGCTTTTTCTTTAGCAGATCAATTGCTTCTCTGCCATTTTTGGCTATATCAACAAGGGCACCCTGGTTGCTCAAAACCCTTAGAGCAACTTGTTGATTGATTAAATTATCTTCAGCCAAAAGCACCCTCAAGTTTTTAAGTTGCTTATCCAGCTCATTCTGTGTTGTTTTTCTTTTAGGCCGTTGCCTGGAGTTACCTTTTTCGACGGGTATAAAAAAAGAAAATACACTTCCTTCACCCTGCTTACTTTTTACCTGTATTTTTCCTCCTTGAAGTTCGATCAATTGTTTCGTTATAGTAAGACCCAAGCCTGTGCCTCCATACTTTCTTTTGCTGTCGACGGCTACTTGCGTAAATCGATCAAATACAGACGCTGCATTTTCTTCAGCAATGCCAATACCTGTGTCCGATATTAAGAATTGCAATGTGTCAGATTTTCCTTCATTTTTTTGCAATCTTACACCTACGTTAACTTCTCCGCTTTCAGTAAATTTAATGGCATTGCCTACCAGGTTATTTAAAATTTGGGATAGCCTTACCGGATCTCCCAGTAATGCAGGATATATCTGCTGATCGATTGTTGCTTTCAGTAATATTCTCTTTTTATCAGCCTTGCACTTATGGGTTTTGATTACGGTTTCAATCAGGTGGCTAAAATTATACTCTATTTTCTCGATGGTAATTTTGCCAGCAGCGATCTTTGTAAGGTCAAGTATGTCATTGATGATAACCATTAAATTGGCGGCCGATTCCTGGATGGTATTTACGTAATCCTGTTGGTCGTCATCTAATATAGTGCCGGCTAATAATTCAGTCATCCCAACAACGCCATTCATGGGCGTTCTTATTTCATGGCTCATATTTGCTAAAAACTGCTCCTGGGTTTTTCTTGCTTCTTCTGCCTCAACCCGTGCCTTTTGTGTTTCTATTTCTGCCTTCTTTCTTTCTGTGATATCCTGCATCGAGCCAATCATACGAATGGCGGTTCCGGCTTCATTTCTGATAACATATCCCCTTGAATTAATATAGTCATAGTTGCCGTCATTTCTCAAAAACTGGTAATCATTTTCCCAGGAATTTTCGCCAGATTGTATTAATTTTTGAAGCTCGTCAATTACATTGCTTCTTTCATCGGGGTGAAGATTATTTACCCAAAAGTTGTAATCCAGTTTATCCTGTTCTAAATCGCCTGGATTGTATTTTTTTAAACCTTCACCAATCCATTTTATTTTGTTTGTCAATATATCCCAGTCCCAAATGATGTCTTTTGTCGCTTTCGAAATAATATCATAACGTTCATTGTTTTCCTTCAGTAATTCAATATTCTTTTTTCGTTCAATACTGTACCGTACTGCTTTTTCAAGTGAATGGGAATCGTATTGTCCTTTAATTAAAAAATCCTGGGCCCCTAAAGTGATGGCTTTTAACGACAATCTGGTATCTGATAAGCCCGATAGTATAATAACAGGGATTTTCGAATTTATTTTAAATAAGGCCGTATAAGATTCCAGTCCATTGCTGTCCGGTAAAAAAAAGTCGAGGAAAACCAATGAAAAATCCCCCCTCTTTAAGCAATTGATACCTTCTTCAATTGTAGCGGCCATGGTAATATTGGCAATGGGCAAATGTGCATCTCCAAGGTTGGCCTCCAGTAATAACTGGTCACCCGGATTATCTTCAATTATCAGGATCGATATGCTTTTTTCAGGGATGATCATTTTATCGGTTTGATATTTTATCGTTTTGCATACTTACAATCATATTATATCAGCGGTATAGCATATTGTTGACGGACCTGGAAAAACACTGTTAGATTTTGGATCGATAACAACGGACTACTAACAACAAAAATCTGACTTTTAAATATTTCAATTTGTAAGAATGCCGGTCTTATCATTATAGATAAAATTCGACAATTGTTGATACAATAAATGTTGCAGGATTGAGTTAAATAAATAGTCGCATTCATTGATGTCTTAACGACAGTACGTTTTACATCTTAAAATAGATGCGCAATTATCCTGTTGTTTCTTTTTGGTTTTTATTCATTAATATTTTTAAAAACAAAAGCCTGTGTATGATTGCATTAAAAAACAGTTGTTTGATTTGAATTACCTTAAACAAGCAGGTGAGAAGGGAGTAATTGAAGAAGTAATTAATTTGTACCTCGAAGAAACACAATCAGACTTGTTCAAAATAAATATTGCTTTCAGCAATCCAGATTATGAAACAATCCATGCAACCGTGGATAAAATGATAATGGAGATAGGTATGGTGCAATCTGATCTGTTGTTTTTGTTTTTAGAAAAAATAAGAAAAGTTTCAAAATACGGAGGTCAATGCGGTAGACTGTGCGAATTGGAATATTTTGCCCGATTTGAATTTGATCAGCTTTAATATGAACTGGAATTATACCAGAAAGATATATGCACACATTTGGGAAATGAACTTGTCTTCAATTAAATTTTATCCTTTCTCAATCGGATTTGTATTCTCTGTGTTAGTAAATATTTCACTCTTCACTACACGATTTTCGGGTCATAAATCGAACACTCATTTTATTTTTGATTTAGAATTAGCTGCGAATCATCACCTCAGTTCCAAATTTATAGTCATTGCTCATATTTTTACATCAGTAAATGCTCAGTATTCCAACTAATCGAAAGCGCATATCAATGCTTACGCCAAAGCCTTATTCATTTTTTTAATGTAAATTTACCCATTCAAAAACCCGTTAATTTATCTCAACACGATCTACCGAAAATGTCATATGAGAACAAAACAAGGCTGAACAATATGGCGGAGCCTTTGTCTACTGCACCCAAGCCTTTTTCTTTTAAAAGAAAGCCTGTTTTAATAGGGCTATTTACATTTCTAATTCTTGTTTTACTGTTTGGTTTACTGGGTTATCAGCGGCTTTTAATTATTAAGGAAGCCAATCAAAATGAAACAAAAGAGTTTTTAAATAAGGTCAGGGCCGATCTGAGTGAATTGTTAGAGGAGGGAAAATCGGCCACCAGTACTTTGTCTTTTTTTATTCATAAAGAAGGAAAAGTAAAGGATTTTGATTCCATCGCATCGTTTTTAATAGCGGCAAATAAAAACATTGATGCGTTGGAATTGATGCCAGGCGGCGTTATTGCAAATGTTTATCCGCTGAAGGGTAATGAAATATTGTTTGGATTAAATATTCTAAAGGATTCAACCAGAAAAAAGGAAGCCCTTAAAGCGGTGGAAAAAAAGCGTTTTTTTTATGCAGGCCCTTTGGTGTTAAAACAGGGTGGTACAGGCATAGTTGGGCGCATGCCTGTTTTTATAAATAATGTTTTCTGGGGGTTTAGTGCTGTGGTAATTAAATTACCTCGTTTGTTAAGGTCTGCAGGAATTGACAACCCTGGTGCAAGTGGTTATTATTGCCAGCTTTCAAAAGTTAATCCTCATACAAGGATCGAAGAAAATTTTATGGCTCCTTTACCAGGTTCTGATCGGGAAGGTATTTTTTCTATTTACATGCCGAATGAAGAATGGTTACTTTCTGCTGTACCGGTTAATGCAAAAGCAGGGTACACAAATATTTACCTCTTTATACTATTGGGGTGTTTTTTTTCCATGACACTTGGTTTTTTTGCTTATATAATTGCCAAAAGACCCGAGAAACTAAATGAACTGGTTCAATTGCGTACAGCAGCTTTGCAGAAGAATGAGGAAAAATACCGATCACTTATAGAACAGGCATCAGATGGAATTGTAATAATCAATGCGGCTGGAAAGATCATAGAAGTCAACAATAGTGTTTGCAGAATGACCGGCTTTGAGATACAGGAAATTGTTGGAAAACAGATTGAAGAATACCTGCTGCCGGATGATTTAAAAACGCAGCCATTGCGAATAAAAGAGTTGATAGATGGGAATGCCATAATTTATGAACGAAGAATTCAAAAGAAGGATGGATCGATCATCCATGTGGAAGTAAATTCAAAAATGGCGGGCCCGGATACCCTGATAGGATTTATAAGAGATATCACTGAGCGGAAGCATGCTAAAGTTTTTCTTGAACAAAGCGAGATTAAGTACCGGTCACTATTTGAGCACGCATCAGATGGTATAATGATTACGGACCTGCAAGGTAAAATTATTGAGGTTAACAGTAGTATATGCAATATGGGGTATTACACTACAGCGGAAATGATCGGTAAACATACCAATGATTTCATGCCGGTAGAAGATGTTACGGGAGTACCACTGCGGATAGCCGATTTATTGCAGGGTAAAGCGTTGCTGTATGAAAGACGGATGCAACGAAAGGATGGAACAATCATAGATGTTGAGATCAGTTCTAAAATGACAATTGGTAAAACCGTAATCGGTTTTATCAGGGATATTACTGAAAAAAAGACTGCTGCGCTTGAACTAATCAATTTGAATGAACGGTATGAACTGATTTCTAATGCAACTACTGATACTATTTGGGACCATTCTTTTATTACAAATGAAACGATAGGTAACGAAAATTTGTATAACCTGTATGGCTTTACAAAAGGAAAAGATAAAATAGACTTTGAGGTGTTCGCTACAAAAATTCATCCGGACGATTTGGAACGTATTTCTGCAAACATAGAAAAGGCTTTTGAGGAAAAAGCCGAATTCATCGTTGAAGATTACCGGTTTAAAACACCGGATGGTAATTACAAAAATTTTTATGACAGGGCTTATATCATTTATAATAAAAATGGAGAACCCGAACGGATACTTGGTATCATGCAGGATATTTCCTGGCGTGTAAAAATTGAGCAAAAATTATTGAAGGAAAAGGAACTGTCAGATTCAATCATTAATAGTTTACCCGGCGTATTTTTCCTGGTTAGCACTGAAGGAAAATTTTTAAGGTGGAATAAGAATCTGGAGCTCGTATCCGGTTATACTTATCAGGAAATTATTCAACTCGACCCTTATAGTTTGTTTCCTGAACCCGAACAGAAATTTGTCGCGGAAAAAATTGCAAATGTATTTGCAATGGGTAAAGACACCATAGAATGTAATTTTATAAAAAAAAATAAGTACTTAATCCCAAGTTACATAACCGGAGTAAGAGTAGAGTTTGAGGGTGAAACCTGTTTAATGGGCTTTGGATTGGATTTTTCAGAAAAGGTTGCTACTGAGAAAAAATTAATGGAAAACGAACAGAAATTTCGTGGCCTGGTTGAGCATGCTGCTGATAGCGTTATCATTTTGAATGAACAAGGCTTACCTTCTTATATTTCTCCTTCTTTCAAAAGAATTCTTGGATACACGGAGGGTGAATTGATGCAAATGAATTTCTCGGAATTAACACACCCTGATGAAGCCGAAGCTATCGGCAAAGTATTTCAGGAAGTAATGCAAAATCCCGGGGTTCCAATTAAGGGACATTACTCAAAAATTCGTCATAAAGACGGTAGCTGGCGCTGGTTTGAGGATACGATCACCAATATGTTACACGTTCCTGCAATTAACGGGATTGTTGAAAACATGCGGGATGTTACCGAAAAACTTGAAATCGAAAAAAAGATCATCACTGAAAAAGAATTATCGGATACTGTTATTAATGGCCTGCCAGGTATTTTTTATTTGTACGATAAAAATGGAAAGTTTATCCGGTGGAATAAAAATTTCGAAGCGGTAACTGGTTATACTGCGCATGAGATCAGTCGTATGAACCCACTTGATTTTTATGATGACGATTTAAAAGAGTTGGTGAAAGTAAGAATTGAGTCAAACTATTATAAACAGAATGCTGGTATTGAATTAGAGCTATTAACAAAAGAGCATCATAAAATTCCTTTCTATATTAATTCGCTCGTGATAAAATATGAGGAGGCTGCCTGTGTAATGGGCATGGGAATAGACGTTACTAACAGGCGTAAAATTGAGCAGGAACTACTTGTTTCCAATCGTAACCTTGAGCAAAAGGCAACCGAGGTAAAAAATTCATTTGCAGAATTGGAGCAGTTTGCTTACATCGTTTCACATGATTTGCAGGAACCGCTTAGAATGGTGTCAAACTTTTTAAAGTTGCTGGAAAAGAATTATAAATCAAAGCTGGATGAAAGAGGTGAAAAATATATTCACTTTGCTGTAGATGGTGCAGAAAGGATGAAACAACTGATAATGGATTTGCTGGAGTATTCCAGAACAGGCACCAACAAGGATATTCCTTCAGACACGGATATGAACGAAGTAATGAAAGATTTATTAATTGTATTGCGGAATTCAATAAAAGAGCAACAGGCAGTTGTGGAGGTGGATGATTTGCCGGTATTACCGGATACCAGTCGTGTGCAGATGTTTCAGTTAATGCAAAACCTTGTGGGAAATGCTCTGAAATATCGTGGGGATAAAAAACTGCTGATAAAAATAAACGTCAGCGAGGATACTAACCAATGGATCTTTTCGGTGCAAGACAATGGGATCGGTATAGATCCGAAGTACTTTGAAAAAATATTCGTCATTTTTCAACGGCTACACAGCCGGGATGAATTTTCGGGAACAGGAATTGGACTGGCCATTTGTAAAAAAATTGTAGATAAACTGGGGGGAAGAATATGGGTTGAATCTGAACATGG
>JBBQQP010000064.1:0-12389 GCA_038215675.1 Chitinophagales bacterium
CGTAGCCATGTTTGTAAACATACCCGATTTAAACCAGTGGTTCAAATACCTGGATGGGAAATTCGATCTCTGGCACAAACTCAAATTCCTTTGGATCAAAAAATTTAAGCCCAATGAAAAATTCAGCGGAATTGTTTTTGGCGTAGTACCTGAGTGGCAGGGCAAAGGTGTGGATGCTTATATTATCGGGGAATCGGCTAAAGTGATACAACAACCGGACGTTACTTATACCCAATACGAAATGCAATGGATTGGAGATTTTAATCCAAAGATGATCAATGTAGCCGAAAGCCTCGGGGAAACTTTCCGAAGCAGGAACCTAACTACCTACCGCTATTTGTTCGACAGAACAAAGGAATTTAAAAGACATCCAATGCTGACGTAACAAGCTCCAAACATTATAATCATCCCAGATCTGCAAATAAAAAAGAACACCTGTTTGTTAAAACCCTTTTATAGCTATTCCTGTTTTTTCTGCCTTCTTTTTTTGGCGGCTATTTGGTTAAAAGAGTCAGTTGTTTGTTAACTTGCAGCCATCAGTTTAAATAAAAAAACTTTCGCCCGATGGCGATTTTTATATGGATAAATTCATTGTTTCAGCACGTAAATACCGTCCGCAGATTTTTTCAACCGTAGTTGGACAATCTCACATAACCACCACTTTAAAGAACGCCATTAAAAACAACCAATTGGCGCATGCTTTTTTATTTTGTGGACCAAGAGGTGTAGGTAAAACAACCTGCGCCAGAATTTTAGCAAAAACCATCAACTGCGAAAACCAAACTAAAGAAGGAGAAGCATGCAATACCTGTAATAGTTGTGTTTCATTCGATGCAGGTGCTTCCATGAACTATTTTGAATTGGATGGTGCAAGTAACAATAAAGTGGAAGATTTAAGGGAAGGCATTTTAGATACGGTAAGATTTGGCCCTCAAGCCGGCAGATACAAGGTCTATGTTATAGATGAAGTCCATATGCTAACAACGTCAGCTTTCAATGCTTTTTTAAAAACATTGGAAGAACCTCCTCCCTACGCCATTTTCATTTTAGCTACTACTGAAAAGCATAAAATCCTGCCCACCATTTTAAGTCGTTGCCAAATATTTGATTTTAAAAGAATTACCAATAATGATACGGTAGAGCATTTGCAGGAGATATGTGACAAAGAGTCCATCACAGCCGAAAAAACTGCCCTGCACGTAATTGCCCAAAAGAGCGAAGGTTGTATGCGGGATTCGCTTAGTATTTTGGATAAAATTGTAAGCTTTACCAACGGAGCAGTTACTTATAAAAACACGCTGGAACATCTAAACATTCTAGACGAGGATTATTATTTTAAGCTGTTAGATTTTGTACAACAACAGGACCTGAGCAGCGCTTTATTGATGTTTGATGAAATTAACCGGAAAGGATTTGAAGGTGACCTGGTATTAAATGGCTTTGCAGAATTTTTACGAAATATCCTGGTCAGCCGGGATGCCAAAGTAGCCATGCTGCTGGAAGTAGCGGAAGATTTTAAACAAAAATATTTACAAACCGCACAAAAGATAGCACCCGCTTTTACAGTAAGCGCCCTCAATATTTTAAATGAAGCGGAGATCAATTATAAACAGGCCCGCAACAAGCGATTGCATGTTGAGTTAACCATCATCAAACTCAGCTATTTGCAACAAGCTTTGGAACTGGTAAACAACGAAGGCGTTGTAATTAAAAAAAAACTAATTGATGGTGCAAAAACAGTAGCATTCAGAGCATTACCTATCATAAAAGCGGCGGGATCGCAGCTGGTAGAAATTGCAACTTCTGCACCAGCCAATGGCGCAAAACTCATCATAGAAGAATCTGCACCGGCTACAAAACACCAGGTAAGTAATAAACCATTGCCAACCCAATATGCAAAAGATCCGGTTGATACAAATATGTCTTCCCATGTACAGGAACCAAGAGCATCTTTTGGTTCGCTTTCTAGCATCCGTAATCAAATAACAAAGAAAAACAAAGAAGGCGGCGCAGATAAAAAACCTTTAAATGAAGAGGAACTACATGCGGCCTGGGGCTTGTTTGTAGAAAAGCTACGAAAAAAAAGTAACTTTTCTGCGGTAACTAACTTCAGAGCTGCTGAACTAAAAATAATAGATGAGAATACTGTTGAAATCGTCACCAAGGGCGATATCCACAAAGCTTTTATTGAAGTTGAAAGAACCGATCTGATCACCCATTTGCAGGATTATTTCAACAACCGCACCCTGGTTTATCAGTTGTCAATCGATGCAACTGATGATATAGAAAAGGCGGTAGCCGAAAAGCCTTTAACCAGAAAGGAACAGTATTTTAAAATAATTGAAGAGTATCCGTTGGTAAAGGAACTAAAGGAAAAACTGAGGCTGGAACTGGAGTAGACTTCCTTGCATGCCACTGGTTTTGTAAGACGGTTCTCAACTGTAAACTTTCACCCACAATTGTAAAAGGAATAAACACTGAATTTGATTGCAGAGGCTTTTTGCGTATAGGATGAAGTGTACCATACGTAATGCTCAATCGTCCATTAAAAACAGTGCTTCATACGTTCAACAACTTCTTCATCAATATCAACTATTTTGATGAATCCATTGCTGACTTTAATTTTAAATCATTTCTGATGCATACTATTCTAGGCACCGGTGGTGCAATCTCCAAGGAATTGGCAAAAGTCTTAATTGCCAACCAGCAACCAGTTAAGCTTGTTAGTCGTAATACAAAACCAATAACTGGTGCATCAACATTCCCGGCTGATCTTGCACACAGCAGGCAAACAGCCTAACCTGTAAAAAGGGGCATCGGCGTCTATTTATGTCCCGGTTTAGAACACAATATAAAGGTTAGGGAAACTATGTGGCCGGCAATTATGCAAAATACCATTGATGCCTGCAAAACACACAACGCCAAACTGATCTTCTTTGACAATATTTATTGCCTAGGGAAAGTAAACGGATCAATGACAGAAGAAAGTCCATTTAATCCCAATAGCAAAAAGGGACTTGTCCGGGCAGCCATTGCCACACAATTACTCAATGAAATAAAGGCCGAAGCATTACTGCGCTGATCGCAAAGTCGGCTAATTTCTATGGGCCTGCTTGCAAAACAAGTATGGTCAACCTGTTGGTGACAGACAAACTTTGCAAAGGGTAAAAAAGCCCAATACATGATAACTACTGATTAGAAACATTCCTTTACTTACACACCCGATTGTGGAAAGGCACTTTGGCTGCTATCACAACACAATGATGCTTATAACCAGATCTGGCACCTGCCTACGTCGCATCCGGTATTAACCGGAGAAGCAATAATCAAGCTGGCTGCAAAAGAATTTGGAGTGGCTCCAAAATTTTCAACAATGAGCAAAGGATATTTCCGCTTTGGGGGGTCTGTTCAATAAAATGGAAAAAGAGTTATATGAAATGCTTTACCAAAACGACAGCGAGTATATTTTGATTCTTCCAAATTTGAAGATGTGTTTGATATGAAGTCTACTTCGTATGAACAAGGAGTTAAGGAAACAGTACGATCCTATCAAAGTTGATATTTCTCCGTATCATAAAAGTACAATCTCAATTTAATAACCTCATATCTCAAATCAGCGTTAATAATAGGGCAAGTATTTGCCATTTTTGCATTAATTTCGGCTTCCATTTCAAAACAAAAGAAATTAATAATTATGGCAGAAGTGATTAGAATGCCCCTTTTGAGCGATACTATGACCGAAGGAAAGATAGTAGGCTGGAACAAAAAAGTTGGAGATACTGTGAAAAGCGATGATGTCTTAGCCGATGTTGAAACAGATAAAGCAACCATGGAAGTAACAGGGTATGTAGATGGGGTGCTGTTGTATATAGGAGTTCCGGCTGGTGAAGCTGCCAAAATAAACCAAATCATCGCAATTGTTGGTAAGGCCGGAGAGGATTACAAAAACCTACTGGAATCTGATAACCCTGATGCTAATACCAAAACCGATACTACCACAGTCCCTGCAACAACTACAGCTTCTAATGCAGTTCCGGCTGCTGCACCTCCAGCAGTTGTAACAACAACAAAGGTTGATCCGATAGCTATCGGATTACCAGCAGGCGCCAAAGAAATCCGGATGCCTTTGTTGAGCGATACCATGACCGAAGGGAAAATTGTAAGCTGGAATAAAAAGGTTGGAGATTTAGTGAAAAGTGATGACGTGCTGGCAGATGTTGAAACGGACAAAGCAACCATGGAAGTGGTAGGTTACGAGGAAGGAACATTATTGTATATTGGCGTAGAAGCAGGCAATGCTGCAAAGATAAATGAGATCATTGCGATTGTAGGAAAACCGGGCACAGATGTAAGTGCTTATGTTGCTGCGGAAAAAGCAGGAGCAAATGCCGCTCCGGTTGCTGGTGCCCAAACTACCACAAGTGAAGTAGAAGCCGTTGCCCCAGCAGAAGTTGTACCCGAAGTTGAAGTTGCATCAACATCCGATAGCCGGGTTAAAGCATCTCCACTGGCTAAAAAATTAGCTGCCGACAAAGGAATTGATTTAAACAAAGTAAGCGGTTCGGGCGATAATGGCCGCATCACTAAAAAAGATATTGATAGCTACGTACCTGCTGTAGCTCCGGTTGCAAAGGCTGTAGAACAAACTGCTCCCACCGCTGCCCCGGTTGCAAAAGCTGCCGCAGCTGCTCCTGCATTTGTTGCCAATGGACAGGAAGGACACGTTGATACTCCACTAACGCAAATGCGTAAAGTGATTGCACGCCGCCTTGGAGAAAGTAAGTTCAGTGCGCCGCATTTCTACCTTACGATGGAAATAAATATGGATAATGCCATAACTTCAAGGGTAGCGATGAACGAAGTAAGTCCGGTTAAAATTTCGTTTAATGATATGGTGATAAAAGCAAGTGCGATGGCGCTTCGTTCACACCCGGACGTTAATAGTAGCTGGATGGGAGATTTCATCCGCCACAATCAACACATCCATATTGGTTCTGCACTGGCTTTGCCGGAAGGACTGATAGTACCGGTGATTCGTTTTGCCGATCAAAAATCATTGTCGCAAATTGCTGCTGATGCCAAAGAATTATACGGCAAGGCAAAAGATAAAAAATTACAACCCGCTGAATTTAGCGGTAACACTTTCACCATTTCCAATCTGGGAATGATGGACATTGAAGAATTCACAGCCATTATCAATCCTCCGGATAGTGCTATTTTAGCCGTAGGAGCCATCAAAGAAAAGGTAGTGAGAAAAGGCGATGGTTTCGGCATAGTGAATGTAATGAAATTAACCCTAAGCTGCGATCACAGAAGTGTGGATGGTGCTGTAGGCGCAGCTTTCTTGCAAACATTAAAGAGATTTTTGGAGAATCCGGTGACCATGCTGGTATAATTAAAACATCATTTATATTGAAGCACCGAAATGAATTCGGTGCTTTTTTTTGTATATTCTATAATAAAATCTTCCCACTTAAAAGGGTTGGCAAAGGGATGATTTATTTTGATCCCTTTCTTATTTTATTTAAACCCATAGAACTCCTCTTTTTTATAAAATAATATCAGTTCGTTCAAAATAAACTTTCAATATATTTTGAAAGTTCAAAAACTGCGTTATATTTGTGCGATAAAATTAAGCAATTGACACTTATAGAAGCGAAACAACAATTTATCAGCAGTTGGGGTGCTTTTGGAACCCATTGGGGCATAAACCGAACGATGGCGCAAATTCACGCATTACTTATGGTGAGTCCGGATCCACTTACGCAAGATGATGTAATGGAACAATTGGATGTTAGCAGGGGTAACGTAAATATGAACATGCGTGATTTAATTAGCTGGGGTCTTGTTGATAGGGTGATATTGTCAGGGGAACGGAAAGAATATTTTACAGCAGAGAAAGACATTTGGAAAGTAGCGACACAAATCATTAAAGAAAGGAAGAAAAGAGAGTTGGATCCGATGCTTAAATTACTGGCCCAGCTGGAGGATATTGAGGGGGATAAAAAAGATAAAGAGGTAAAACAATTTGTCGAAACCATCTCTGGCATCCGCAAATTTGGTCATAATGCCGACCAGATGCTTGATATGTTAGTGAAGGCAGATGAGAGCTGGTTTTTAGGTGGACTATTAAAGATCTTTAAATAAAAAGGGTAGCCATCTATATGGCACATTCTGCTCAGCCGCTTTGCGGTTTTTATTTAACACCGAATTTTCATTATTTTCAGAAAGTTTAAAATATACAATTATGAAAAAGCTCAAAACATTCGATCTCCTCGTCAATATTATGTTGATTGTCGGCTTCGCAATCTACTGCATCATCAAACAGGATGGCAGTTACCTGGTCGCCTGTTTTGTGGTGGGTGCATGGCAGGTAGTCAGCATGCTGTTTCATGCATACAACCGCATTTTAACTTACAAAAATGGTAGCCGTTATTATTACCATTGGGTTGCTGCAACCAGCTTGCTGTCTATTCCCGTCGGATTTATTTGGATACTTTTATTTGCTGCACCCTTTTTGGCCATTTATTACACCTACCTATGCTACCACGAAGTATCTGTAAAAATGCAACGACCATTGGCCGTATTAAAATAAATACAGGCAAGTTGTAAAACGTAGAGGGTCAATTTATCATACCAAAACAAATACAATCATGAACAGCCATTCTAAAATTATTATTTATGATGACAGCTGCCCGCTTTGCGCTGCCTACACCCATGCATTCATACAAACAGGCTTCATCAAAAAAGAAAACAGGAAAAATTTTAGCAACATTGAACCGGAATGGATGGCGATGGTGGATCTCAAAAGATCAGTTAATGAGATTCCTGTTATTGATGCTACTACACACCAGGTATGGTATGGCATTGATGCCCTGCTGCAAATACTGGGGCAAAAAATTCCTTTCATAAAGACAGTCGGCAACATTCAACCCATCAAATGGTTGCTATATAAATTGTACCGCTTCATATCTTATAACAGACGTGTAATTGTAGCCGGTAAAACGTCTCCTGGTAGCTATGATTGCACTCCGGATTTCAGTATCCGATACCGTTTACTGTTTATAGTGGCTTGCATCTGCTTCTCTACATGGATGCTGTTTCCAATACATCATTATTTATCAAGAACAGCTACACCCAACCAAGCTATTCAACAACTGATATACGCCCATGTTATATGGGTTATATTGAATACCATTATTACTTTAAAACTTGGTAAAAAGAAAGGCATTGAATACTTCGGACAGTTAGCCATGCTGGCACTGATAGGAGCATTGCTAACCATACCTGCGATACTAGCCAACAAATATTTTCATCTTCAAAATGTCACCGTCAATAGTTTTTACCTTGGGATGTTAGCCATTGTAATCATCAATGAATATCGCAGGCGAATGAAATTTACCGACATCATTCCTCACAACACATGGATAGTTTTTGTACATATTTTAAACGCCGCTGTTTTATTTACCTATTTTCTATCTTAACCTAACACCTATTTTATGAAAAATAAAAAAATAATCATCGCCGGAGGCTCGGGATTTATTGGTCAGGAATTGTGCAATTTTTTTGGAGATGAAAATGAAATTATTCTACTAGGCCGGCAACAACCGCAGCAAGCAAGCAATGCGTATGGTGAAATTAATATTAACCCTTCGCTGCTGAAAAAGATACGCTTTGTAAAGTGGGACGGCATCCATGATGGCGATTGGTCTAAAGAAATTGATGGTGCAGATCTGGTTATTAATCTTACGGGTAAATCAGTCAACTGTAAGTACACAGCAAAAAATAAACAGGAGATTTTTGACAGCAGAACCAATTCTACAAAAGCAATCGGCCTTGCCATTCAGCGTGCAATACATCCGCCAGCACTTTGGATCAATGCAGCTTCTGCAACCATCTACCCGCATGCAACCTATGAACCCCGTGACGAAAGTTTCACTGATTTTCACGATGACTTTTCGGTGCAGGTTTGCAAACTTTGGGAAAGCACTTTCTATGATCAAAGGACACCTTTTACCAGGAAATGTGCTTTGCGCATGGCAATCACCTTAGGCACAGGAGGTGTAATGATTCCATATTTTAATTTGCTAAAATTTAAATTGGGTGGATGCCAGGGCAGCGGACAACAAATGTATAGCTGGGTGCATATCACTGACACCTGTAGAATGATTGAATGGATAGCGGCTAATACTTCATTGGAGGGGACGTATAATTGTAGTAGTCCGGCGCCAGTCACCAACTATCATTTTATGAAAATCCTGCGAGACGTATTCGGACATAAAATTGGGCTACCTGCCTACACATGGATGCTTAAAATTGGTGCCGCTATCATTGGTACCGAAACAGAACTGCTTTTGAAAAGTCGCTGGGTGCTTCCCCAAAAAATATTAGCAAGCGGTTTTCAATTCAAATACCCATTGCTAAAAGATGCCATGCAAAATATTGTCAGCAACACCCCACGAAGTAAATACCATTTATTTTAGCTGTATTCACTTTGAGTTTAAGAAGGGTAAACTGCAACCCGCTTTTTGTACTTTGAAAATATCCTGATCACAATTATTCACTTTACCACCACGCAGCCACAATTTTTAATACTTTAAATTTGCATGAGAAAAAAATGAACAGCAACCCAATTATATTATTCGATGGCGTCTGTAACTTTTGCAACAGTTCCGTCAACTTTGTGATTGACAGAGATAAAAATTCTGTTATAAAATTTGCAGCATTACAAAGTGAGGCCGGGCAGCAGTTACTGAAGCAATTCAATTTACCCACCAGTGAATTCAATTCATTTATTTTTATCGAAGGGGGTAAAGTATATACCGCATCTACCGCTGCTTTAAAAGTGAGTAAATATTTAGCCGCATTGTGGCCATCACTATATGGCTTTATTATTGTACCTAAGTTTCTACGGGATGGTATTTACAAATGGATTGCAAAGAACCGCTACAAATGGTTTGGTAAAAAAGATCAATGTATGATACCCGGTCCGGAAGTGCGAAGTAGATTTTTACAATAAATAAGCCCTTTAATAACTCAAAAAAAATATATGCAGAATAAAAAAACACTGGTGATTGGTGCATCAGTAAATCCGGCAAGGTATAGTTACCTGGCTGTTCAGAAGTTGGCAGCTCATCAACAACCCGTAGTAGCATTGGGACTCAAAAAAGGAATGATTGGTAATACAGAAATTGAAACAGAAAAAAAGCCATTTGAACAAATAGATACCGTAACATTATATGTAAACCCAACGCATCAAAAAGACTATTACGATTACATATTTTCCCTGCAACCAAAAAGAATCATCTTTAACCCTGGTACTGAAAATGATGAGTTATTTAAAATGGCTCAGCATAAAGGAATTGAACCCCTTGAAGCCTGCACGTTGGTTTTACTCAGTACAGGACAGTATTAATCCCACAACGGTATAGTAATTTTTCTATTTGCCGGTTTTAATTCGTTTTATTATTGCATTTGCAAAATATTTTTTAACAGGCGCCGTTTATAGAGCAGTATCATCTTAAACCTTTTTTGATGTTGCTGAATATCCTCTAAATCACTACCATTAAACGCCTTACATTCACAACGTGTATGGTGCTGCTAACCTTATATGCAGCTACCAGTTATTCGCAAACCAAACGAAGCAGTAAGACCCCTTTGTTTGAAAATTTCCCTAAAACAATTAAATGTACTGAACCCCAGCTTAGAAGCATGTTTGCTGCAGCCAAAGGCCAAAGCGTCAATTTATCGCTGGATGAAAATTTATCGTTTTCGGGGCCTGTAGTCAGTAACCAGGTAAAGTATAGTAACCTTCAGACAATTGTAATTAAACTACCCGCATTTAAAGATGCATTGTTCTCTTTATCAAAACAAACAGATGCACAACTTAACGTAAACTATGTTGGCAGAATTATGAATCCGCTATATACCGACGGGTTTGAATTAACCCGAAATACTGATGGTAGTTATCAACTGATTAAAATTGATCTAGAAAAAATATTTGTTGAGTGCAACCAATAAACCAAGGTTGTAAAAACACTTGAATCCAATCCTTATTTAATTCAATCCGGCTAATCCCCGGTCCTCTAAAACCCTACGAAATGAAAAAGCTATCTGCGCCCTTAATGCTGGTACTTGCATTGTCATTTTCCCTCAATGTATTTAGCTTGCCCGGTTTAAGCAGCTTACCAACCGCTTCTGCCACAATCTATCTCGACTTTAACGGAGAAAATATAAATTGTGCGTATTGGAACGGCGGAACTCCATTTACCTGTGCGCCGGCTAACATGACAGATGATCAAATCATTGAAGTCTTTAACCGGGTGGCTGAAGATTACCGTCCGTTTAATATCAATATCACTACCGAGGAATCTAAATTTTTAGCTGCTCCGCTGTCCAAAAGAATCCGGGTAGTGATTACTCCAACCAGTAGTTGGTTTGGCGCCGCAGGTGGTGTGTCGTTTATCGGCTCTTTTAAATGGGGCGATGATACACCAGCCTTTGTATTTAGCGACCGGCTTGGAAACAGAACTAAACTGGTAGCCGAGTGCTGCTCACATGAAAGTGGTCATACGGTAGGTTTATCACACCAGTCGAAATATGATGGCAGTTGCACTTTAACCTCTACCTACAATGACGGCATAGGAGCAGGCGAAACAAGCTGGGCACCAATAATGGGCAACAGTTACTATAGGAATATGAGTGGTTGGAACAACGGACCGACACCATACGGATGTGCTAACAAGCAAGACAACCTTTCAATTATTACCACTCAAAATGGTTTCACTTACCGAAATGACGATCATAGCGATGACATCAATAATAACCCGACCAACTTTAGCATAATCAGCACTATCGTAAGTGGAGTAATAACAACTAATAGCGATAAAGATGCATTCAAATTTGTCTTATTAAAAAACTCAATTATTCGCATAGATATTAAGCCATTTAGTGTTGATGCCAGTTTGCAGGGAGCCAATCTCGATGTAAGAGTACAATTGTACGATGCATCCAATAATTTAATCAGAACGTATGACCCAATGAATACAATGGCGGCTCTGATAGATACTATTTTAAATACAGGTGATTATTATATGGTAGTTGACGGCGCAGGCAACAGCAATATCGACAATTATGGAAGTTTAGGTTCTTATACCATTAGTACATCTGCAGGTACTATTTTACCAATCAGGAATGTTATTCTTGCTGGCCAGGTTGAAAAAAACAAACATAGCCTCACCTGGAAGATTGATTCCGACGAACCGATCAATTCACTCTCTTTGGAATCGTCAACAGATGGCACCCACTTCTATGAAGTAAATAATGTTAGTATTCTTTCCACCCAATTTGCTTACACGCCTCTTCAAAAAAATTATCTGTATTACAGGCTGAAAGTAAAATCAGTTTTAAACCAAACGTTGTATTCCAATACCATCAAGCTAAAAGGAATTGATGAAGGCGGAAAAGCATTTAAGGTATCTACTCTTATTCAACAGGAAATTACGGTGAATGCTGCTGAAAAGTACATTTATCTGATCAGTGATATAAACGGAGCAGTAATTGTAAAAGGAAGTGGTAAGGCAGGGCTTAATAAAGTAGATATGAGCCGGATGCCGGGAGGGATGTATGTGTTACAATTATTGAGCGATAACCAGAAACAAACAGAACGCATCATAAAACAGTAAGGTAGATTCATGTGTAAGTTAAAGGGCCAGCGTAAGGGGCTGGTCCTTTTTTAAAGCTCCCTAAAGATTTCCCTTAAAATTAATCCGTACTATTTTATTTTAAATCAACAACCGAATTATAAGACAGTAAGGTAGATTCATGTGTAAGTTAAAGGGCCAGCGTAAGGGGCTGGTCCTTTTTTAAATCTCCTGAAAGATTCCCCTTAAAATTAATCCGTACCATTTTATTTTAAATCAACAACCGAATCATAAGACAGTAAGGTAGATTCATGTGTAAGTTAAAGGGCCAGCGTAAGGGGCTGGTCCTTTTTTAAATCTCCTTAAAGTCACACTAACTGTTTAATAAAAAATGTATTCAACCCGGCCAGTGAATGGATAATTTTAAAATCGCTTAACGAATTTCTAAAAAGCAAGGGGCAATTAAAACTGCTCCTTTTGTATTTCAAAGCTATATGTATAACAAAATCTGCAGGCCAATCTTTAACAATAGCTTGATCGCATACGGATTCCAATGCGTTAGGGATTGAAGCGGAAATCCTTTTTTTTGCCTGTCTTTTGGCGAAAAAAAGATTGTAGCGAAAAGCCCGGCCCCGCCTGTGTTTTGCGGGGAAACGCCCACAGACCTATCGACTACAATACGTATTTTGCGTCCATTTAAATATACCCCACTCTCTTATTTCCCTTGCAGTATCACCCTGATAATCT